>DAOMFQ010000268.1:0-3259 GCA_035429905.1 Gemmatimonadales bacterium | reverse complement strand
GCGCCACCGTGATGATGCTCCCCACCACGCCATACTGCCCGCTCGTGATGCCGCAGGGCCCGAAGTAAATGAAGCGCGTGACCGTCGGGATGGCGGCGTTGAAGGCGTCCTTGACCGGCACGTTGTTCTCGAGGGTGACGTACCCGTTGTTCGGGTAGAGCCCCCGGGTGCCGTTGAGCCGGCTCCGCGCCTCCTCCAGCCCGGCGATGGCGGCGGCGTCCACCACCGACACCCGCTCGGTGTTCTTGGCCACGAGGTTGGCGTTGAGCGTCATCATCACCGCCGCCAGGGCGATCGCCGACGCGGCGAACGCCACCAGCATCACGGTGATGAGCGCGACGCCGCGCCGGTTCCGGACGAAGTGGGTGGACGACATGGTGCCTGCCCTCCGGGGCCGCCTCACGGGGAGGCGGGGGGTGAGGCCGTCGACATCGTCGACAGCGTCGGGGTGCAATCCTGGGCCGCCACGGCGTAGGTGTACTGGGTGCCGGGATTGGCCGTCTGGTCGGCAAAACTGGGATTGGCGGCACCCGCCGGGACCGCCGCCAGCGGCTCGTCCCACGTCGTCTCGCTCAGGAGGCGGCGCCAGATGATGTACGCCACCACGTCGGACTCGCCGCCAGTCTCGTCGGTGGCGCGGTTCCACCGGATGAGCATGAAGGTGTCGGGCGGGGAGGCGGCGGTGTTGATCTGCCAGGTGGTGGTGATGCCCGACCCGAAGAGGGGCATGTCCCCGCAGCTCGTGACCTTCTTGGTGCCCATGTTCGGCATCGGCACGATGAACGAGATGGCGCGCGTCCGCTGGTTGGCGCCGGTGAGGGCGTTCGTGACCGTGAAGGCCACCTCCACCTGGGCCAGGCTGTCCACCCGCGCCGCCGCCGCCGTGTCCGACGGCATGCCGTGCACGCCCTGGGTGTGCCGGAGCGGCATCCAGGCCGTGGGCACCGTGTCCAGCGACGACGAGGAGGTGCCCGACGCCGGGATCCGCTTGTAGTAGTAGCGGAAGAAGTTCCGGCCCGGGGTCTGGATGACGTTGCGGATGGCCACCTCGGGCGGCTGGTCGTTGACCTGCCGGAAGAGGACGTAGTCGTTGCCCGCCGTGGTGCTGGTGTCGAGGGCAAAGAACCAGGTAATCGTCTCGGCGGGGCTCGGCATCGCGGCGCCGCCGTCGGCCATGTACGTCGAGTCGGGGTAGCTGAACGACGGGCTCGACCCCGGGATGGCGATCCGGTCGGCCGGGATCATCGCGTTGCGCTGCCCGGCCGGCAGGTTGGGCAGCAGGTACACCGCGTACAGGCTGTCCACGTTCGAGGCGTAGTCGGCGTTGAAGCTGAAGGAGTTGGCGCCGGCGTAGATGATGACCGGCTGCTTGAAGGGCACGTTGGCCCCGGCCATCCGCAGCTCCTCCTGCAGGATTGAGCTGGCGAAGGTCAGGTTCTGCAACATGCCCATGTCACTGGCGTTCCGGTCGAGCCCGCGCGTGATGCGGGAGAGGAACCCGAGGGTGGCCGCCAGCACCATCGTGAAGACGGTGATGGCGATCAGCATCTCGACCAGGGTCACGCCGCGGCGGGTGCGCATGGGGGGCTCCCTCCTCACTTGGCCACCGTCACCGTCCGCTTGACCGGCGAGGCGAGCGAGGTCGAGGTGACGACGACGGAGATCCGCTTGTAGTTGTTGAGGGAGTCGGCCACGCCGGAAAGGGTGGCGTCGCCGGTCACGGTGGTGGTCCGGGTGAAGTTGTACGTGCCGAGCCCGGTCACCGTGCCACGGCACCGGCCGTTGGTGGAGTCGAGGGCGGCGTAGTTGGGCAGCGAGCGGCACTGCGCGATCCACGCGTCGGCGATCGCGTTCGCCTCGTTGCGCACCCGGTTGGTGGAGACGGCCTTGGTGAAGCGGAGGCCGGCGTAGGGAATGGCCACGAGCACGATCGACAGGATCGTGAGGGCGATGGCCATCTCGATGAGCGTGAAGCCGCGTTCGTTGGTCCGCATCAGAACCCCCGCACCCAGCCGGTGCCGTTCCAGCGCATCCATTCCGCGCGTCCCGTGGCCCGGACCATTTCCATGGCCCAGGTCTCGTTCTGGTGGCCCGGCAGCCCGGCCATGGCCTTGACGGTGCTCAGGTAGAGCCCGCCGGCCTCGGAGGCGCTGCCGTTCCGGTAGAGGATGATGACCGGGAGGTTGGTGGTGGGCTCCCGCTGCACGAAGTTGATCGGGTTGGTCCCGAAGGGCCGTGCCGGCACGCCCGACGGCCGGCCGAAGACGATCTCCTCGCCCAGGTCCACCGCCCGCACCCGCTCCCCCGTCGTGATCCGGAGGTCGTTGGTCGAGTCGTAGGCCACCCGGAGCCGGGCGTTCACCGAGTCCACCAGCACGAGGACGTTGTGCTGCTTGGCGATCGCGTCGCGCTGGATGGCCAGCATCGTGGTGCCGAGGGTGGTGATGGCCGCCTTCGACCGGATGCGCGACACGTTGATCTTGGGGAACGCGATGGCGGAGGTGATCGCGATGATGATCACCACGATCAGCATCTCCACCAGCGTGAACCCGGCGCGCGGGCCCGGGGGCGTTCGAGATGGGCAGTTCACCGGCGGTCCTCGGCAATCGCGGGAGAGGTGGAACGGACGCCCGGACACTTCGTGCGGCGTCGACTCCGGCCAAGCTGGGTGGGGTGAGCAAGTCGGGTGCCGCCTGGCGGCCGAATCTTAACCCACTGGCGCGCAGGAAGTTAGGCGGTCGCACCACGTCGTGGAAGGTGCCCGTTTCTGCCCCCAGCGACGCGATTTGCGCGCAAGCGCTTGCACCCGCTTCGGTTGCTTGTCGGCCCTCCCGGCCCCGTCTATTATCCGCGTACTCCAATCGCCCCTTCCCGCACCCCGAGCCGTTCGATGGCCGACACCACCCGCATGGACAAGCTCGTGTCGCTCTGCAAGCGGCGCGGATTCGTGTTCCAGTCCTCCGAGATCTACGGGGGGCTCGGGTCGGTGTGGGACTACGGCCCGCTGGGGGTCGAGCTCAAGAAGAACGTCAAGGATCGGTGGTGGCGCGCCATGGTCCACGCCCGCGACGACATCGAGGGGCTCGACGCCGCCATCCTGATGCACCCCAAGGTCTGGGAGGCGTCGGGCCACGTGGCGGGCTTCACCGATCCGCTCGTGGACTGCAAGACCTGCAAGGCCCGCTTCCGCGCCGACAAGCTCCAGGACGTCCAGTGCCCCCAGAAACCGAGCAAGCGGCCCGGCCAACACACCGCCTGC
>DAOMFQ010000267.1:0-3259 GCA_035429905.1 Gemmatimonadales bacterium | reverse complement strand
AGCCGAGGTGGGGCGTCACGACCTCGCGCGGATCAGCCGCGCGGCCGCGGCCGTCGTGTCGCCCGGCATTCCGCCCGAGGCGGCGCCGGTGGCCGCGGCCCGCGGGGCAGGGCTCGAGGTGGTGGCCGAATCGGAACTCGGCCTCCGGTGCCTGCCGAACACCCGCATCCTCGCCATCACCGGCACCAATGGAAAGACGACCACCACGGCGCTCACCGCTCACCTGCTCGTGTCGGGCGGGCTCCGCGCCGCGTCTGCCGGAAACATCGGCCGGCCGCTCTCCGCGGTGGCGCTCGAGGACGCACCCCCCGATTGGCTCGCGGTCGAACTGTCTTCGTTCCAGCTGCACGACATGCCGGGGCTCTCCCCGGCCGCGGGGGTGCTGACCAACCTCGCACCCGATCACCTCGACCGCTACGCCTCCCTCGCGGACTACTACGCCGACAAGGCGCAGCTCTTCCGGAACGCCACCGCCGCCTCGATCTGGATCACCAACGGCGATGACACCGAGGTGCGCCGGATGATGGTGGACATTCCCGGCATGCACCGTCAGTTCTCGACCGTTCGCGTGGCCGACGGCTGGTACGATCGCGACGGCGGCCAGTTGATGCTGGGGCGCGCGCCGCTCCTCCCGCGACGCGACCTCCTCCTCCTCGGCGACCACAACGTGGCGAACGCCCTGGCCGCGGCGCTCGCCGCGTGGGTGGCCGACGTGCCGATGGCGGCCCTGGCAGCGGGGCTCCGGTCGTTCCGCGCGCTGCCGCACCGCCTCGAGCCGGTGCGCGAGGTGGATGGCGTCCTCTGGATCAACGACAGCAAGGCCACCAATATCGCGTCCACCGAAGTGGCGCTCGCGGCGCTCGACCGGCCCTACGTGCTCCTCCTGGGCGGGAGGCACAAGGGCGAGCCTTACACGCGCCTGGCGCCGTTGCTCGCGGGCGGCTGCCGGGCCGTCATCGCCTACGGAGAGGCAGGTCCCTTGGTGCTCGCGGACCTCGCCGGCTCCGTGCGGGTGGTCGAGGGAGGCTCGTTCGACGACGTTCTGGGCAAGGCGAAGCGCCTGGCCCGGCCGGGCGATGCGGTGCTGCTGTCGCCGGCCTGCTCGAGCTACGACATGTTCAGGAACTACGAGGAGCGCGGCGCCCGGTTCCGCGCCGCGGCGGAGGCGTTCTGAGCGCCCCGGTGGCGCGGCACCCCGGCGAGCTCCGGTGGGAAACCCGCCTGCTCACGGTGGTGACGGCCACGATGGTGGTGTTCGGCATCGCGAACGCGTACGGCGCGCTGAGCCTCCAGACGCCGGGCGGCGCCGCGGCGTTCGCGCTTCGCCAGATGGTCGGCGCGCTCGTGGGCCTCCTGGCCCTCAGTGTCGTGGCGAGCGTCGATTACCACGTGTGGCGCCGGGCCGCCTGGCCGCTATTGATCGCAACCATCCTGCTCCTGCTCATTCCGGTCCTGCCCGGCCTCGGCCGCTGGTCCCCGTCGCTGAACGGCGCCCGCCGCTGGGTCAAGTTCGGCGGCTTCCAGTTCCAGCCCTCGGAGCTGGCCCGGCTCGCCATCATCATCTGGTGCGCCATGCTGGCGGCCAAGAAGGGCGCCCAGGTGCGGGAGTTCAAGAAGGGCGTCATGCCGTTCCTCGTGGGAATCGGGGCGGTGTCTCTCCTCATCTTCCTGGAGCCCAATCTCTCGATGGCCACTCTGGTGGCCTTGCTCGGCATGGTGGTGCTCTTCGCCGCCGGCGCCAAGATCGGGCACTTCATCCTGCTGGGGTTCGGCGGGCTGTTCCTGGTCTACGAGAAGATCCAGTCGGCCCAGTACCGGATGGCCCGCCTCACCACCTTCCTCAATCCTGGCGACGGCACCGACGCCGCGGGAATGCAGATCCACCAGTCGCTGGTCGGCATCGGCTCGGGCCGGTTCTTCGGGGTCGGCTTCGGCGAGGGCCAGCAGAAGCTCTTCCTGCCGTACGCCTATTCCGACTTCCTGTTCAGCACGATCGGCGAGGAGTGGGGATTCCTGGGGGTGGTGCTCGTCGTCGTGCTGTTCGGGATCTTCCTCTGGCTCGGATTCCGGATCGCGCGGAGCGCCCCGGATCCGTTCGGGCAGTTCCTGGCCGTCGGCATCACCGCGATGGTCGGGATTACCGCCGTCATGCACATGGCGGTATCCCTGGCGCTGATGCCCACGACGGGGCTCACCCTGCCGTTCATGTCGTACGGCCGCTCGAGTCTCGTCATCTCGCTGGTGGCCACCGGCATCCTCGTGAACATCGGCCGCATGCGGGGCCGGCCGTCGAAGGAGCCCGCAGCCTCGTGACCACCGTGCTCATCGCGGGCGGCGGTACCGGAGGGCACCTGATGCCGGCGTTGGCGCTCGCCACCGAGCTCCGCTGCCGGCGCCCCGACCTGGAGCCGGTGCTGGTCGGCGCCGTCCGCGGGATCGAGTACTCGCTGCTCCCGACGCGGGATTTTCGGTATGTCCTCCTGCCTGCCGAGCCGCTGTATCGCCGGCAGTGGTGGAAGAACTGGCGCTGGCCCGTGGTGGCAAGCCGCCTGGCGCGCTCCGTGGGGCAGTTGCTCGACCGCGAACAGCCGGTCGCCGTGCTGGGCACCGGCGGATACGCGTCGGCGCCAGTCGTATACCTCGCCGGCCGGCGGGGCATCCCGACCGCCATCCAGGAGCAGAACGCCTACCCGGGCCTGGCGACCCGCCTCCTGAGCGGCCGGGTGCGGCACGTCTACCTTGGGGCACCGGAGGCCAGGGCCCATTTGCGGTTCGGGCGGTCGACGATGGTGGCCGACACCGGGAATCCGATCGTGCCGCCCGACCCGGCACGGGCGCCCGCCGCCCGCCGCCGGTTCGGGTTGTCCGACAGCCGTCCCGTCGTGCTCATCACGGGGGGGAGCCAGGGCGCCGTGGCGCTCAACGAGGCGACGGCCGGGTGGCTGTCCGCGGGGGGAGGGGAAGGGATGGTGGTCCTCTGGGCCACCGGAACCGGTTCCTACGCGCGGTTCCAGTCGCATCACCGCGCACCCAACGTGCAGGTGTTCGACTTTCTCGACCCGATCGCCGATGCCTTCGCCGTGGCAGACCTGGTCGTCGGCCGGGCGGGCATGATGACATGCGCCGAACTCTGCGCCTGGGGGCTCCCCAGCCTCCTGATTCCGCTTCCGACCGCGGCGGCCGACCACCAGACCGCGAATACCCTTGCCCTCGACCGCTCCGCCGCAGCGCTGGTTCTCCTGAACTCCGACCTGAACGC
>DAOMFQ010000266.1:0-3275 GCA_035429905.1 Gemmatimonadales bacterium | reverse complement strand
AGGAGCCCCACGAGGCTCGATTTCCCCGCGCCGGAGGGCCCGACGATGGCGACGTGCTCCCCCGGCGCGACGCGGAGGCTCACGTCCTCGAGGATGGTCTTCCCGGCGGCACGCACCGACAGACCGACGACCGCGGGGACCTGTTCCGCGGCGGGGGACGCAGTGTCGCGCGGCATCGGCCAAGGCACGACGATGCGGGGTGGCGCCGCGCGCTCCGGCACACGCCTGGGGGCGGCCGCGACGGCCGGCGCGCCCGTGCCCTTCAGCAGTCGCGCACGGTCGAACGACACGCGCTTCGAGGCAAGCGCCTGTTCGATCATCTTCCGCACCACGGGCGCCGCCACGTCACCGCCGTAGATGCCTCCGGTGCTGGGCGCGTCGATCTTCACCACCACGACGAGCTGCGGGTCGTCCGCCGGAAACATGGCGGCCATGGACGCCACATACTCATTGACGAACTGGCCGTTCCGCACGCGCCGGGCGGTGCCGGTCTTCCCCAGCACGCCGTACGTGCCGACCTGGGCCGCCGCGCCGGTGCCGCCCGCCCCGCTCGCACCGCGCAGGAATTCACGCAGGCGCGCGGCCACCTCGGGAGAGACCGCCCGGCGGACCGGCTCCGGCTGGTGGCGGTAGAGCACCGTGCCGTCCGGGGCGCGCACTTCGCGCACCAGCGTGGGCGTGAGGAGAATGCCGTCGTTGGCGATCGCGCCGTACGCCGCGGCGAGCTGCAGCGCCGTCACCTCGAAGAAGTAGCCCATTGCCACGCTGACCCGGTCCAGGTCCGGCTGCCAACGTTCGGGCCGGTACACCACCCCGCGGGATTCCGACGGTAGCTCGATCCCGGTCGGGGCGCCGAACCCGAAGTCGCGGAGCTGCCGGTACTGCTCCTCCTGGCTCAATCGCTGGGAAAATTTCGCCATGGCAATGTTGCTCGAGACCTCGACCGCCTGGGCGAGCGTCAGCATCCCGTCTTCTTCATGCACGTCCTCGATCGTCCGCGTCCGCCCGTTCGACAGCGGCATCTCCCATTTCCCGCCCTCGCCGCTCACCTCGTCCGTCGAGTCGACCCGGTCCAGCGTCAGGAGGGCGGCGGCGGTGAAGAGCTTGGCGGTGGACCCCGGTTCGAAGGGCTCGGTGAAGGCCATCAGGTCGGCCTGGCCGTTCTTCTGGGAGGCCACGGCCAGCAGCTCCCCGGTCCTCGGGTCGAGGAACACGATGTCCCCGCCCTGCGCCTCGAACTCCCGGACCGCCTCTGACAGGCTCTGTTCCGCGATGTCCTGCAGCTCGGCGTCGATCGAGAGCACCACGTCATTGCCGGGGATCGGATCCGTCCGCAGCCGCCCGGGAGACTCGTAGCGCCGGCCCCGACGGTCCTTCAGCACCACTTCTTCGCCGGGCGTCCCCTCGATGAGCGGCTCGAGTGCGCGCTCCAGCCCGGACGCCGCCACCCCGTCCGGCCCCATCCGTCCAATGACTCGGCCAGCCAGCCGCTGGGAGGGGTAGGACCGGAGGTACACCCCCTCCACGTGCACGCCCTTGAACCTCCGCAGCGGCTCCACGTCCGTGGCGCTGTAGGGGCCGTAGAAATAGAGGTAAGGCTTCTTTGTGGAAAAACCGCGCTGCAGTGTGGCGGTCGGCACGTCCAGTTGTCGGGCCGCCGTGCGGATGAGGGCGCTTCGCTCGGTCACCTCGTTCGGCGCAATGCCGACGCGGTAGGACTCGTTCGTCACCGCCAGCGTCAACCCGTTCCGGTCGTAGAGCGTGCCGCGCCGGGCCTCGATGGGGCGGACCTCCGTCCGGCTCTTCGCGGCCTCCTTCGCGTACTCGCCGCCTTTCAGGAGCTGGACCTGCCCGGCACGCACGATGATGGCGAGCAGGCAGAGGCCCAGCCCCGCTTCCATCAGGCCGACCCGCGCGCGTGTCCGCGCCATCAGCGGGCACCGGCGGGCGCGGGAAGCGGCAGCGGCGCCTGCTCCGAATCCCGGGGAAAATGCAGGTGCAGTTCTTCCTGCGCGATGCGGCCCAGCACCGGACGGCTCGAGGCATCACGGATTCGTCGCTCGAGGTCGGCCTGCCGCGCCTCGAGCGTGGCCCGCTCCCGACGGAGGGCGGCCAAGCGCTGCGCGGTGCGGAAGCTGGCCGTCTGACGCGCCTGCACCGCGGCCGCCACGCCGAGGAAGAGCGCCAGCCAGAGCATGACCCAATGCCGGCCCTTAAGCGTCATCGGCAACCTGAAATGCGCGGAGCCTCGCGCTCCGCGCCCTGGGGTTGGCGGCCAATTCGTCTGGAGACGGGAGGATCGGTTTGCGCGGCGAGAGCCGCCCCAGTGCCCGACCGCGGCAGGTGCAGACCGGCTGCACCGGTGGGCAGATGCAGGCCGTGGCCCACTCGCGAAAGGCGTGTTTCACCACCCGATCCTCGCCCGAATGATAACTGATCACCGCCAGGTGGCCTCCGGGCACCAGGCTGTCCCGGAACGCCGGAAGCGCCTCGGCCAGGCCGGAGAGCTCATCGTTGACGGCGATGCGCAGGGACTGGAACAGCCGCGCGAAGTCCCCCGGTCCCGAGCGGGCCCCAAGCACGCCCCGGATTGCGTTGACGAAATCGTCGCTGACCACGAACGGGGCCTGGGCGCGGCGCCGCACGACCTCATCCGCGAGGCGTCGGGCGCGCGGCTCGTCGCCGAAGTCCTTGAAGACGGTGGCGAGCTCGGCGGCGGGCGCATGATTGAGGAGATCCGCTGCGGTCGGCCCCACGCGGGACATCCGCATGTCGAGCGCGGCGCCGCGGCGGAAGGTGAACCCCAGGGTCTCATCGTCCAGCTGCCGGGATGACACGCCAAGGTCGAGCAGGATGAAGTCGGGGTGGAAGCCGGATACCGCGGCCAGTGCCTCGGGCGAGGCATAGGGCGCGTGCAGGTAGCGGATGCCGTGCGTGCCGAGGCGCTCGCGGGCCCGCGCGATCGATTGCGGGTCCCGGTCAATGCCGAGGACCTCTGCCCCGACGCTTCGCAGCGCGGCCGCGTGTCCGCCGTCGCCGAGGGTGCCGTCGACGGCGCGGCGCGAGCCGGAGGCCAGCTGGAGTACAGCGTCGCGGAGGACGGGAAGGTGGAACTCGGTCACCGGAGGTCCTGGGAGGCAGCGTCCAAAGAGAACACCCCGTCCGCCAGGGCGAACGGGGTGCCGGGTGTTCCGGGAGCGGGGCTGACGGGGCTCGAACCCGCGACCTCCGCAGTGACAGTGCGGCACTCTAACCAAGCTGAGCTACAGCCCCCG
>DAOMFQ010000265.1:0-3276 GCA_035429905.1 Gemmatimonadales bacterium | reverse complement strand
ACCAGCCCGATGGACTGGTTGAACTTGTACCCGAGCCGGGCGCCGAAGGTGAAGGAGCTGCCGACATCGAGGTCGGTGATGCCGTAGATGTTGGTGGCGGGATCGAGCGAGCCGCCGAGGTAGATGCCGGCGAACGGCGTGATCCAGGCCGAGCTCTCCGAGTATTGCGCCTGCGCCGGAGTGGCAATGCCGGCCAGCGCGGCGGCGACCGCAACCGCTGCGGCAGAACGAGTGAAGGACATCAGAAACCTCCGAAGGGGTAGTATCGGGCTTCGGCTACCGCCGGCCCGCAAGAATGCGCTCGTAGAGCGCGATGTGTGCTTCAGCCATTCGACGGCGCGTGAAGCGCTCGGCCACTTCCACGCGGCCCGCCGCACCCAGTCGGGCCCTCAACGCGGGGTCCGCGGCGAGCGTCGCCATCGCCTGGGCCAGCGCCTCCGGATCCCGCAGCGGCACGACCAACCCCGTGCGGTTGTGAGAATTAACCTCACGCACTCCGCTGGGCAAGTCAGTCGTGATGACCGGTCGGCCGGCCGCCATCGCCTCCACCGCCACCAGCCCGAACATCTCCTCCACTGTCACCGAAGGCAGCACCACGAAGTGCGCCTCGGCCATCCGCCGCGGGATGTCCTCGTCGGGATATTCGCCATACCACCGGACCCGGTCAGTGATGGCGAGCGCCTGGGCCAGCGTCCGGAGCCTCGGCGCCTCGGGGCCCGTGCCGACGATGTCGAGCCGGAGGTCGGGCACCCGCTCGAGCGCCCGGAGCAGGATGTCCACACCCTTGTAGCGCACCAGCCGGCCGATGAACAGCGCCCGGATTGGGCCCGAGGTCGGTTCCGGCGGCACCCCGGCCCAGCGGGATTCGTCGATGCCGAACGGGATGATCTCGACCTTGCCCTCGAGCCCCTCGAGCTCCTGGCAGAGCGCGATATGCGCCCGGCTGGGCACCACGATGGCGCGGGCGCGCTTCAGCGTGATGCGGGACATCGTGCGGAGCGGGCTCCGGCGCAGGTCGGCGTGCTGGGTGACGACCAGGGGCGTCCGGCGTGCACGCAGCATGACCGCGACATCGGCCAGCACATGCGGATGATGGACGTGGATGATGTCTGCCCGGTGCCAGGCCGCGGCCAGGTAGCCGGGCGCAAAGTCCTGGGAGCCCAAGCTGCCAAAGGAGAACACCCGGGTCACGCGCGAGCGATGCCGGCCCCGACGGTCGCCCTGGGCCGTGGTCTGCACCGCCACCACCTCGACTTCGTGCCCGAGCGCGGCGGCGCCCTCGGCGAGATCCTCGACCACGCGTTCACGGCCGCCGGAGCGGGGCCAGTAGTAGCGGGAGAGGTGCAGAATGCGCATGCGACAATATACCATGGCCCCGGTGAGAAGATCCCGCGGGCTTTGCGGCGCCGCGGGGCACCGCCATCTTTCCCGCGTGCGCGCCGTCATCGTCTCTCACGCCTACGTGCATCCCGCCGCGCGCGGGAAGCTGCGCGCCCTCGCAGGTCAGGGGGCCGCGTTGGCCGTGGCCGTGCCCGCGCGGTGGACGCCCCCGGACGGTTCCGCATCGATCCAGACGCCGTTCGCGGAGGACGGCGGCGTGCGCATGGTGCCGGTGCCCACGGCGGGCCGGGAACCGGACGGCGCGCCGGCCGCCTGGCGATCCGGCGCGCTCCGCCGGCTCCTCATGGACTTCCGCCCCGACATCGTCCAGGTGGAGGAAGACCCTTCGCTCCGGGTGTCCGCAGCCGTGACCCGCCTGGCCCGCCAGCTCGGCATCCCCGCGGTGGCGTTCACGAAAGAGGGGCTCCCCCGCAAGCTCCCGCTCCTCGCCCGGCTCCGGCGCCGCCGCACCCTGTCCCGCGCCTCGGGCGTCGTCGGAGCCAACGCGGTCGCGGCGGGTCTCATCCGGCTCGAGTATCCCGGCCTCGCGTGGACCTCGATTCCGCAGCTTGGCCTGCCGGTCCCGCGGGCGCTCGCGGTCGAGCCCCATCCCCCGCTGGCCATCGGATTCGTGGGGCGCCTGGTGCCGGAGAAGGGCCTCGACATCCTGCTCCGCGCCTGCGCGCGGCTCTACGGCGCCTGGACGCTCACCGTCGCCGGTACCGGCCCCGCCCAGGAGGAGCTGGAGGCACTCGCAGAGCGGCTGGGCGTCGCCTCCCGCGTGGCGTGGCTCGGCGCGATCCCGCGCCCCGAACTCACGACCCTCTGGCCCCGCCTCGACTGCCTCGTGGCACCCTCCCGCACGACCGCCCGCTGGGTCGAGACCTACCCGGTCCAGGTGCTCGAGGCGATGGGCTATGGTGTCACCGTCGTCACCAGCGACTCCGGCGCCCTGCCGGAGACCGTCGGGGGCGCGGGGCTGGTGTTCCGCGAGGATCACCCGGACGGCTTGACGGAGGCACTGGCCCGCCTCATCGGCGACGCCTCGCTCCGGGAACGGCTGGCGGCCGAAGGCCGCCGCCGGGTGATCGCGGAATACGTGGATGATGCGATTGCGCGCAAGACGCTGGCGTTCTGGAGGGTGGTGCGGGACGCGGCGAAGGCCTAGTACTCCAGCGGCAGGTGCACCGGCCGGCCGTCCCTGTCCGAGAGGTACAATCCGATCAATAACTCGAGCGAGCGCAGTCCCTCGCGGCCATCGGTGTGGGGCTCCGCGGCGCCGCGCAGGGTCTCGATGACGTTTTCGTAGTACGCGGGGTGCCCGAACCCGTACACCGACGCGGTCTGGTAGCTCGCGTCGGCCGCCAGCGCGTCGTCGGGGTCCTTGTCCGCGAATTCCCAGTGCTCGATCTGGTTGACCGCCACGCCGCCCACCCGTGCCGTCCCCCGCTCCCCGATGATGGTGATCGACCCCTCGAGGTTCTTCGGGTACGTCAGCATCGTGACGTTGATCGAGCCCAGCGCGCCGGAGCGCCACCGGACATTCGCCACGCCGGTGTCCTCGACCTCGATGCGACGCGCCAGCGTGGCCGTGAAGGCGTGGACGCATTCCACCGGGCCCACCAGCCAGTCGAGCAGATCGACATAGTGGCTGGCCTGGTTCATGAACGCCCCGCCGTCGAACTCCCAGGTACCCCGCCACCGCGCGCTGTCATAATACTCCTGCGGGCGGTTCCAGAATACGTTCACGTTCACCATGTACACCTGCCCGAACCGCTTCTTGTCCATGGCCCGCTTGAGCAGCTGGATCGTGGCGTTCCGCCGATTCTGCTTGACCACGAACAGCCGGACCCCGGCCTGGTCACACGCGTGCACCATTGCCTGCCCGTCGGACCA
>DAOMFQ010000264.1:0-3278 GCA_035429905.1 Gemmatimonadales bacterium | reverse complement strand
TGCTGCGCCACCTGGATGTACGACGCCGAGTGGCCCTTGCAGAAGCTGTAGCCGGAAAAGGACATGACCATGTGCCAGACCTGCTCGGTGACCGCGTCCTCCCGCCCGAGCGCCTGGGCCCCGCGCAGGAACTCCGCCGCGTAGGAGGCCAGCTGCTTGCCGGGCCGCTTTTTCTGCAGCGACTTCCGGAGCCCGTCGGCGTCTGCCAGGGACATCCCGGCGTACGCCTGGCACACGTGGACCACGTCCTCCTGGTAGACCATGATGCCGAAGGTGCCGGCGAGCGTGTCCCTGAGCACCGGATGCAGCGGCGCGTACGGCTCGCCGTGGAGCCGCGCGAGGTACTGGCGGATGAACCGGTTCGACGCGGGGCGGATGATGCTGGTGTTGAGCACCAGCAACTCGAAGGTGTCGGCGCGGGACTTGGCGCAGAGCTGCCGCGAGGCGGGGCTCTCGGTGTAGAAGACGCCCATCGTCTGCCCGGTGCGGAAGAGCGCCTTGGTCGCCTCGTCCTCCCCCGCCTCCTGCGAGGTGTAGTCGATGAGGCGGCCGGTGTTGGCGTGGACGGCCTCGATCGCGTCCCGAATGACCGCCAGCGAACGGTTGCCGAGGAGGTCGATCTTGACGAGCCCGGCGTCCTCGGCGCCGTCCTTCTCGAACTGGATGACGGGCACCGTGAGCTCCGGCGCACCGTCCAGCACCTTCACCGCGCGCTCCAGCGGCACGTGGTCGGTGAGCGCGGTCGGTACGATGACCACGCCTCCCGGGTGGAGCGAGAGGTGCCGGGGCACGCCGACCAGCGGCTCCGCCTCGCGGGCAAAGCCCTGCCAGGCCTGCGGCAGGTCGAGGCCCTGGAAGTTGGGGTGGGTGGCGAGCAGGCTGTCGAGCGGTTCCCCCTCGTGATACCAGGGGATGCGGCGCGTCACCTCGCGGATTTCGCCGGCGGGGCGCCCGTGCACCTTGGCCACCTCGCGGAGCGCGCCGCGGAGCCGGAAGCAGTTGTGGTTGGCCACCATCGCCGCGCGCGGGAAGGGGTAGCGGCGGAAGACGTAGGCCAGCACGTGGTCCCGCTCGTCCCAGGGAAAGTCGAGGTCGATGTCGGGCGGGTCGGTGCGCGCCGGGTTGAGGAAGCGCTCGAAGAGGAGCCCGGCGCCGAGGGGTTCCACGTGGGTAATGCCGAGGCAATAGCTCACCACCGAGTTGGCGACGGAGCCGCGGCCGCAGTGGGTGGGGCCGTGCGCCACGATGTCGTGCACCACGAGGAAGTAGTCGGCAAAGCCCTTCATCCCGATGATGGCCAGCTCGTGCTCCAGCCGGTCGCGGGTGACGGGCGCGATGGTGCCGTAGCGCCGCTCGGCGCCGGCGTAGGCCAGCGCGCGGAGCTGCTCGAAGGCGTCGGTGCGGTCTGTCATCCGCGGCGGCACCACCCGCCCCAGCGGAATCCGCCAGCGGCACCGCTCGGCGATCTCCTCGGCGGCGGTGAGCGCCTCGGGGCAGTCGGGGAACGAGTAGGCGAGGTCGGCGGCTGGGCGGAGCCAGGCTGAGGGCGGGTGTAGGGGTGCACAGCGGTGCGCCCGTACACCCGCATCGCGATGCGCCCCGTCCAGCGCGGCCAGCGTGGTGTTCTGGCCGATGGCGACGAGCAGCCGGTGGCGGGCCCAGTCTTCCGGGTTCGCGAAGGCCACGGCGTTGGTGGCCACGACGGGCAGGCCGAGCCGGCGCGCCGCGGCCAGGACGCCGTGGCGCTCCCGCCCCGGCACCAGCTCGGCGTAGAGGTCGGCCGGACCGCTCAGCGCGCGGACCCGCTCGAGGAACGGAGTGGAGCGGGAAAGGAGGATGAGACCTGCACGATCGTGCGCGATAATCTCGGCCAACGAGACCTCCCCGCTTCCCCGCTTCCCCGCCTCCCCGCCGTCACGCCAGTGAATCATCGTCACCGCCCGGCACAGCGCGCCCCATCCCTGTTCATCCACCGCCAGCGCCACCGACTCCTGGCCGTCCAGCCGCAGGTGCGCGCCGAGGATGGGACGGATGCCGGCCGACTCGGCGGCCTGCTGGAACTCGACGGCGCCGTAGACACCGTTGATGTCGGTGCAGGCGAGGGTGCGAAAGCCGCGCGCGATGGCGGCCTCGACGAGCGCCTCCGGACTGGAGGCGCCGAAGCCGAAGGAGAAGTGGCTGTGGACATGCAGGTGATTGAACACGGCGGGTCTCGGTGGTGCGTCAGTGCAGTGTTACGGTCTTTGTGGTCGGCGGGTTAGGAGCGAACTGCCCTCGCCGACGAATCCCTGCCTCCCTCGTCGCTCCTTGAGGGGACGCGTCTCACTTGGTCCGTTTCCACGGTGGATTCATTACCAGAATGCGCGCATATGCGGGGCAGTCCGCGTCATGCGCACCGGGGAGGTAGCCGGTGCTGAGGAGGAACTCGCCGACAATTTCCCCGCCGGTGAAGCGGAAGGTCTGCTTGAAGAGCCTGACCCATTCCGGCTTCGTCATGGGATGATGCGCATCGAGCCAGGCGGCAAAGCCGCCGTGCGACGCGCGGAGCGCCAGCAGCTGCCGGGCGTTGTGGATGGCGGCCTCGACCTTGAGGCGGTTGCGGATGATGCCGGCGTCGGCCAGGAGGCGCTTGGTGTCGCGCGCGCCGTAGCGGGACACCGTTTCGACGTCGAAGCCACTGTATGCCTTCCGGAAGGCCTCGCGCTTCTTGAGGATGGTGAGCCAGCTCAGCCCGGCCTGGTTGATTTCCAGCACCAGCCGTTCGAAGAGCGCCGACTCGTCGGTGAGCGGCACGCCGTATTCGGTGTCGTGATAGGGGCCGTGCCATTCGTGGCCTGGCGCTATGTCGCAGTACGATGCTGCCATCGTCAGCCTCTCCGTTTCATTCGGTAGATCCGGCGTATTGGGTCGTCGGGGTCGTCGGCTCCGCAGTTGGGGGCGCACACGCGGTGCGCCCCTACGATGGCGCTGCCTGCGCCGACGAACCCCTTCCTCCCTCATCGCTCCGTGCGCTGCCGTCCGTGCCACGGTGAATTCCTGGCACACCCCAGCGATTACGAATCTGGTCGATGGCGGCCTGAATGACGACAGTCTTCTCCACGCCCCCGCTTCCCCGCTTCCCCGCTTCCCCGCCTCCTCGCTTCCCCGCCTCCCCGCCGTCCCACAGTTCCATCTGCACCTCCATTTCCGCCAGCTGTTCCGCCGCGAGGGCCACGGTGCGGACGGCGATGCGCTTGGTGTTGGCCAGGGTGAAGGCGCGGCGGGCGGCGTCGAGGAGG
>DAOMFQ010000263.1:0-3321 GCA_035429905.1 Gemmatimonadales bacterium | reverse complement strand
GGGCGGCCAACTACACGCGCAGGATTCATGAAAGCGAGGAAGGCGTGAATACGAAGGGCAAGGACGCACGCACGGGCACATGCCCGGTGCACCACATTGCCGGGGTCGGCCGGACCAACCGCGACTGGTGGCCGAACCGGCTGCGGCTGGGCCTCCTGCACCAGCACTCCGAGAAGTCCGACCCGATGGGCGCGGACTTCGACTATGCAAAGGCCTTCCGGAGCCTCGACTACCGAGCGCTCAAGAAGGACCTGGTCAAGCTCATGACCGACTCGCAGGACTGGTGGCCGGCCGACTTCGGCCACTACGGGCCGCTGTTCATCCGCATGGCCTGGCACTCCGCCGGCACCTATCGCGTGACCGACGGGCGCGGCGGCGGCGGGCGCGGGCAGCAGCGCTTTGCGCCGCTCGGCGCCTGGCCCGACAACGTCAACCTCGACAAGGCGCGCCGGCTCCTCTGGCCGATCAAGCAGAAGTACGGGCGCAGGATTTCCTGGGCCGACCTGATGATCCTGGCCGGCAACGTGGCGCTCGAGTCGATGGGCTTCCGCACCTTCGGCTTCGGCGGCGGGCGCGCCGACGTGTGGGAACCGGACGAGGACGTAAACTGGGGCGCCGAGATCGCCTGGCTCGGCGACGACCAGCGGTTCGAGGGAAGCCGCGACCTGCAGGCCCCGTTCGGCGCCACCCACATGGGCCTCATCTACGTGAATCCCGAGGGCCCGAACGCGAGCGGCGACTTCCTGGCCGCCGCCAAGGACATCCGCGCCACCTTCGGCAGGATGGCCATGGACGACGAGGAAACGGTGGCGCTGATTGCGGGCGGACATTCGTTCGGCAAGGCGCATGGCGCCGCGCCGGAGTCGCACAAGGGGCCGGACCCCGAGGCGGCGCCGCTCGAGACCCAGGCGCTGGGCTGGATGAGCGACTTCGGCTCGGGCCACGGCAGGGACACCGTGTCCAGCGGCCTCGAGGTGACGTGGACCAAGACGCCCGCGCTCTGGAGCAACAACTTCTTCGAGAACCTGTTCAAGTACGAGTGGGAGCTGACGGCTTCCCCCGCCGGCGCCAAGCAGTGGGTGGCCAAGAACGCCCCGGAGATCATCCCCGATGCGCACGTGCCCGGCACGTTCCACCGGCCCACGATGCTCACGACCGACCTGACCCTGCGCTTCGACCCCGAGTTCGGGAAGATCTCCCGACGGTTCCTCGAGGACCCGCAGGCCTTCGCGGATGCCTTTGCCCGCGCCTGGTTCAAGCTCACGCACCGCGACATGGGCCCGCGTGCCAGGTACCTCGGCCCCGAAGTGCCCAAGGAGGAGCTGATCTGGCAGGACCCGCTCCCGGCGCCGTCCGGGCCGCGGCTCGGCGCCAAGGATGTGGCCGAGCTCAAGAAGCGGATCGTGGCGTCGAAGCTGACCGTTCCGCAGTTGGTGTCCACCGCCTGGGCCTCGGCGTCCACCTTCCGCGGCTCCGACAAGCGGGGTGGCGCCAACGGCGCCCGGATCCGGCTCGCACCCCAGAAGGACTGGGAGGTGAACCAGCCTGCCCAGCTGGCCCGCGTGCTCAAGACGCTGGAAAAGGTCCAGGCCGACTTCAACAAGAAGGCGAAGGGGCGCAAGCAGGTCTCGCTTGCCGACCTGATCGTCCTCGCTGGCGGTGTCGGCGTCGAGCAGGCCGCGAAGAAGGCGGGGGTCGCGGTACAGGTGCCGTTCACCCCGGGCCGGACGGACGCGCGGCTGGACCAGACGGACGTGGCGTCCTTTGCCCTGCTCGAGCCGATTGCCGATGGGTTCCGCAATTACGTCCGGGCCCCCCTCGGCATCGGCGCGGAGCACGTCTTGATCGATCGCGCACAGCTCCTGACGCTCACGGCCCCCGAGATGACGGTCCTGGTCGGCGGGCTCCGCGTGCTCGGCGCCAACGCCGGAGGCGCGAAGCACGGGGTGTTCACCACCAGGGTCGGGACCCTCTCGAACGACTTCTTCGTCCACCTGCTGGACATGCGGACGGAATGGACGCCGGCCGGCGAGCACTACGAGGGCCGCGAGCGGGCGACGGGCAAGGTGCGCTGGACCGGCACCCGGGTGGACCTCGTCTTCGGCTCGAATTCCGAGCTGCGGGCCCTGGCGGAGGTCTACGCGAGCGCGGACGCGAAGGAGAAGTTCGTCCACGACTTCGTGGCGGCCTGGACGAAGGTGATGGAACTCGATCGCTTCGACCTGGCCTGAGCGGGGCCGGGGAGCAAGGAGGACATCGTGCTGCGGCTGCAGTCCACCGCGTTCGAGTCGGGCGGGGAGATTCCCTCGCGGTACACCTGCGAGGGGCGGGACACCTCCCCGCCCCTCGCGTGGGTCGGGGTTCCAGCGGGCACGGCGAGCCTGGCACTGATCGTCGACGACCCGGACGCCCCCGACCCCGCCCGGCCGACGCGGACGTACGTCCACTGGGTGTTGTACAACATCCCGCCGGACGTGGATGGCCTCCGCGAGGGGATCGCGCCGGCGCGCCTGCCTGCGGGGACGCTCGAGGGCACCAACGACTGGAAGCGCACCGGCTACGGTGGGCCGTGCCCCCCGATCGGTCGGCATCGTTACTATCACAAGCTCTACGCGCTGGACATCGTCCTGCCCGACCTGGGACACCCGACCAAGGCCGCCCTCGAGGCGGCGATGGCCGGCCACGTGCTCGAGCAGGCGGACCTGATGGGCACCTACCAGAAGGGGATTACCCGATGACCATCACCACAGTTGGATTCGAGCTGCGGGTGGCCGAGGCGCCCCGTACGCGGGCGGCGGGCGCATGATTCACAAGGACGCGCCTGATCATCATGACGCGGAGCTGATCATCAAGCTCTACGACCTGCGCCGCGAGGGCTCCCTCCGCGAGGCGCGGGACATCCTGACGCGCGACTTCTGGCCGAAGAGCGCGGCCGAGGCGGTCGCGGTGACCAAGCTGGACCACCCGCTCAACCGGGTCTACCGGCAGGTTTCCACCTACTGGGAAATGGTCTATCGGATGGCCAGGTACGGGATCGTTCACGGGGACTTTCTCGTGGAGAACAACGCCGAGGGGCTGCTGCTCTATGCGCGGGTGGAGCCGTACCTGGGGGAGATCCGCGCCGCCACGTCGGCGCGGTCGTTCCAGAGCGCGGAATGGGTGGCGAAGGATGTGCCGATGGGGCGGGTGATTGCGGAGCACATGCGGGAGCGGGTGCGGAAGACGCTGGCGGCAAAGGCGGGGTGACCCCCGCTCGTTCACCTCACCCCGTAGCGGCCTCTCTATTGCCTCACCCCCTGACTCCCCTCTCGATCACCTCAC
>DAOMFQ010000262.1:0-3370 GCA_035429905.1 Gemmatimonadales bacterium | reverse complement strand
TTCTTCTCCACCGACACCGCCGCGGTGCTGCGCGCCCTCGAGGTCGAGGCCGAGGTCATCCTCAAGGCCACCAACGTGGACGGGGTGTACACCGCCGACCCGCGCACCGACCCGACCGCCACGTTCATCCCGGAACTCACCTTCCAGGAGGCGATCGTGAAGGGCTACGCGGTCATGGACGCCAACGCGTTCGGGCTCTGCAAGGCGAACCAGCTCCCCATCCTGGTGTTCAACATCAACGAACCCGGCGCCATCGCGCGGATCCTGCGTGGCGAGCGGGTCGGGACCATCGTCCGATGAGCAGCTCCATTCCCGATCTCGTGAAGCACGGCCGCGAGCTCATGGTGAAGGCCGTGGAGAGCACCAAGCGCGAGCTCTCGACCATCCGGAGCGGCAAGGCCAGCACCGCACTGCTCGACCTGATCCGCGTCGAGGCGTACGGCGCCCAGGTGCCGCTCAACCAGGTGGCCATGGTGGCGGCCCCCGAGCCCCGGCTCCTGACCGTGCAGCCCTTCGACAAGGGGCTGGCGCCGGTCATCGAGAAGGCCATCCGCGACGGCGACCTCGGGCTCAACCCCTCGACCCAGGGTAACGTGATCCGGGTGCCGCTGCCGGCGCTCTCCGAGGAGCGGCGGAAGGAACTCGTCAAGGTGGTGCACAAGCTGGCGGAGGAAGGCCGGATCGCGATTCGCCACGCCCGGACCGACACGCTGGGCAAGATCAAGAAGCTCGAGCACGTCTCGGAAGACGACAAGACGCGTGCGGAAAAGGATGTCCAGAAGCAGACCGACGAGCACGTGCGGCACATCGACGAGCTGATCAAGTCCAAGGAAGCGGAAATCATGGAAGTTTGACGGGATGAACGACCCGCTGCTCGACTCGATCTTCCAGCAGGGTGCGGTACCGGCACACGTCGCGATCATCATGGATGGCAACGGCCGGTGGGCGCAGGCGCGCGCCCTGCCTCGGCCCGCGGGGCACCAGGCCGGCATGCAGGCCGTCCGCGAAGCGGTGGAAGGCGCCCGGAGCGCGGGGGTCCAGGTCCTCACCCTGTTCGCGTTCTCCCAGGAAAACTGGCAGCGCCCCCCCGACGAAATCGACGCCCTGATGTCGCTCCTGGAGGAATACATCGCCAGGGAGCGCGAGGAACTCATCGGGAAGGGCGTGGCGGTCCGCTTCCTCGGTGATCTCGACCGCCTGGTGCCGAGCGCGCGGGCCGCGGTGGACGACACCATCCGCGCCACGGCGGGCGGCACCGACCTGGCGCTGAACATCTGCATCTCGTACGGCTCGCGCGCGGAGCTCGCGCGCGCGGCGCGGCTGATCGCGGAAGACGTCGCCGCGGGCCGGCTCGTCCCGGCCGAGGTGGACGAAGCCGCCATGGCGCGGCGCCTCTACACCGCGGCGTGGCCCGATCCCGACCTTCTCATCCGCACCTCCGGGGAACTCCGGCTCTCGAACTTCCTCCTCTGGCAGCTCGCCTACGCGGAGCTGTACGTGACGCCGGTGCTCTGGCCCGACTTCACCCGCCGGGACTTCTACGAGGCGGTGCTGGAATTCCAGCGCCGCGACCGCCGCTTCGGACGCGTGCCCACCTGATGGATCGCAACATGCAAACGCGGATCGCGTTCGCCGTCGTGGCGATCCCGGCGGCGCTGGGCATCGTCTGGTTCGGCGGCTGGCCGCTCGTGGCGCTGCTCGTGGCGGCCGGCGTGCTCGGCACCCGCGAACTCTTCGCGTTCGCCCAGGGGAAGGGCGTGCGCCCGTCCCGGGCGCTCGGACTCGGCGCCGCGGCGCTCGCCGCCCCCGTCACCTGGCTCGTGCTCAGCACGCCCGGCGCCGAGGCGGTCGTGGCCGACTGGTGGCCCTACGTCGGCGCGCTGTGGGTCCTCTCCGCGCTCACCTGGGCGCTGGCCCGTCGCGGCCCGGAGGCGCATCCCCTGGGTGCGGTGGCCGTCACCATTTTCGGCCCGCTCTACGTGGCCGCCCTCCCGGCGTTCCTGCTGGTGCTCCGGCACTCCACCTATGGGACGCGCTCGTGGGCTGGCACCGCGCTGGTCTTCTTTCCCCTGGTGGTCACCTGGGTGGGCGACTCGGCCGCGATGTCCGGCGGCCG
Organism: Gemmatimonadales bacterium; assembly: GCA_035429905.1. Lineage (GTDB taxonomy): Bacteria > Gemmatimonadota > Gemmatimonadetes > Gemmatimonadales > GWC2-71-9 > SPDF01. Next base: position 1,254 of record DAOMFQ010000262.1, on the reverse strand, counting down.
GGCGTTCGGCGGGCCCAAGATGGCGCCCACCATCAGCCCCGGAAAGACCCGGAGCGGCGGCATCAGCGGTCTCCTCGGCTCGGCGGTGGCGGGGGTGCTGTGGGCCAGGTTTGCGCTGGCGCCCGCCGGCATCGAGCTCGGCATCATCCCGGCCGCGGCGAGCGGACTCCTCCTCGGCGTCGTGGGGCAGGTGGGCGACCTGGCCGAGTCGCTGCTCAAGCGTGAGGCAGGTGTCAAGGATTCCAGCCACCTCATCCCCGGGCACGGCGGGGTCCTCGACCGGTTTGACTCCCTCCTTTTCGTCCTCCCGGTAGCCGCCCTCCTGTTCCGCCTGCTCGGCACCATCTGATGCGCGGGGTGGCCGTGCTGGGCTCGACCGGCTCGATCGGCCGGAGCACCCTGGCGGTCCTCGGCCGCCAGCGGGAGCATTTCCGCGTCGTGGCGCTGACGGGCGGGCGGAATGCCGAGCTGCTCGATGCCCAGCGCGGGGAGTGGAGCCCCGACTACGTGGGCCTGGCGGAACCACAGCCGGGCGCCAAGCTGCCGAGTGGCCCCGCCGTGCTGGTGGCGGCTGCCACGCACCCCGGCGTGGACATCGTGGTCAACGCGGTGGTGGGCGCCGCCGGGCTGGATGCGACGCTGGCCGCGCTCCGCGCGGGGAAGCGCGTGGCGCTGGCCAACAAGGAATCGCTGGTCATGGCCGGGGAACTGGTGCTGGAGGCGGCCCGTGCCGGCGGCGGCGAGCTGATCCCGGTGGACAGCGAGCACAGCGCGGTGCTGCAGTGCCTGGCGGGCCACGGCGGTGCCGTCGAGCGGCTGATCCTCACGGCGTCGGGCGGCCCCTTCCGCGAGTGGCCCGCCGAGCGGGTGCGCAATGCCTCGGTCGCCGAGGCGCTGCGGCACCCCACCTGGAGCATGGGCAGCAAGATTTCGGTGGACAGCGCCACGCTGGCCAACAAGGCGCTCGAGGTGATCGAGGCGCACTTTCTCTACGGGTTGCCCTATGACCGCATCGAGGTGGTGGTGCACCCGCAGAGCATCGTGCACGCCTTCGTGGAGTTCGGCGACGGCAGCGTGCTCGCGCAGCTGGGCTTCCCCACGATGGAACTCCCCATCCTCTATGCCCTGACCCACCCGGCTCGCCTGCCCGATGCCGGCGTGCCGCGGTTCGATCCAGTCGGCGCGGGCGCGCTGACCTTCGAACCGCTCCGTTCCGACGTCTTCCCGACCTTCGCCTCCGGCGTGGCGGCGGGG
>DAOMFQ010000261.1:0-3398 GCA_035429905.1 Gemmatimonadales bacterium | reverse complement strand
GCTCGCCGGCACCAACCTGAAGCTCTACAACCTCATCGGCACCCTCCGAGTGGAAGCGGCGAGCGGCGCAACTGCCTCCGCGGAGATTTCCCGGCAGGGCGCCGACGGCGCCAAGCTGACCGTCCGGAACACCGGCGGGACGCTCGCCGTGGTGTACCCCGGCAATGCGTTCGTGTACCCGGCGCTTGGCGGGAACTACGAGACGACTGTCCGGGTGCGGGACGACGGGACCTTCAACGACGATTGGGACGGGAACGGCGGCCGGAAGGTGCGTATCTCCAGCCGGGGCGACGGGTTGTCAGCGTGGGCCGATATCCGGGTGCTGGTGCCCGCCGGCGCGCATCTCGACCTCAACCTCGGCATGGGCAAGGTGACGCTGGCCAACGTGAACGGGACCATTTCGGTCGAGACATCCGCCGGCGACGTCCAGGCGACTGCGACCGCGGGCGCGCTCTCGATCGACACCGGCTCGGGCGACGTGACCGTCGGGACCCACAACGGCGACCTGAGCGTGGACACCGGCTCAGGCGACATCGAACTGTCCTCCGTCACCGCCACGACCCTTTCCCTCGACACCGGTTCCGGCGACATCCGGGTCAACGGGCTCGCCGGTACCCAGCTCAAGGTGGACACCGGGTCCGGGGACATCGTCGTGACTGGCGCCTCCGTCCGCGGCGTGCACGTGGACACCGGCAGTGGCAACATTCGCCTGGGGCTGACCGGAGACGTGGACGACCTGTCGGTGGACACCGGCTCGGGCGACGTCGAGGTGATCGCGCCCAGCTCGCTTGGCGTCACGGTCAACATCGAGACCAGCAGCGGGGACATCAACACCGAGTTTCCGCTCCAGGTGACGCGGAAGGGGCGAGATGGTTTGTCGGGGACGATCGGGAACGGGAAGGGGACGATGTCGCTCGAGACGGCGTCCGGCAACGTGACGCTGAGGAAGCAGCCCTAGGATTTGCCCCGCGGCAGGGGCGCACCGCGGCAGGGGCGCAGCGCTGTGCGCCCCTACGCGGGTCCCAGCGCCTCCGCGTAGTTCAGCCCGCGTGACATCCGGTCGTAGAGGACCGACAGGGAATCCGGCGCTCCGACGAGGAAGCGGCAGCGGCTGTCCCCGCGGGTGCGGCATTCCACCTCCATGACCGCCACCGGGCCCTGGGCCATCCGGCCCAGGAAATCGGCGAGCAACCCGCTCGTCAGGTGGCACGACGGATAGGAACTCCCCTGTTCCGGCGCTGCCTCCGCCCAGTCCTCGCTGTCCAGCGCCATGACCGCCGGCGCCAGTTCGCTGACCACCAGGGTGCCCCACCCGTAATCCCCGAAGAATCCGCGCAGCGCCTCCGGCAGGTAGGCGGCGTCGAGGTCGCCGGGCTGCACCACGCCGTAGGCCGTCTGCAGCCAGGCGCCGAAGGCGGCATACAGCCCTTCGCCCCCGGCGACGCCGGCTTCCTGGAGCAGCGCGGCCGTCTGCACGCCACGGTCACGCTCGAGGCTGGCCCGGAGCTGGTGCAGGGTGCGCCGGCCGAGGCCGAGGCACTGGTACTGGGAAAACGGGGCGGGGCTGGTCATGGGATTCTCCTCGCCGGAAGATTACGGGCGCGGCCCGACGCGGCGCAAGAGCTCCGCCTCGTCGATGACCGGGACGCCAAGGGACGTGGCCTTCTCCAGCTTGCTGCCGGCGTCGCTGCCCGCCACCACGAAGGTCGTCTTCTTGCTGACCGACCCCGCCACATGCCCTCCGGCGCGTTGCACCAGCGCGGCGGCCTCGGTTCGGGACAGCGTGGGCAGTGTGCCGGTCAGCACGACCGTCATGCCCGCCAGCGGGCCATCGGCCTCCGCGGCATCGGGCTCCGTCATGCCGAGCCCGAGCGCCTCGAGCCGCTCGACGAGGTGGCGGTTGCGCGCAGTCCGGAAGAACTGGTGCACCGCGGCGGCGATGACCGGCCCCACGCCCGGCACGGCGTTGATCTCCTCCGCGGGGGCGTCCCGGAGCGCGGCCATGGTACCGAAGCGCCGGGCCAGCAGCACCGCCACGGTCTTGCCGACGTGGTGAATGCCCAGCCCGAAGAGCAGCGTAGAGAGCGGCCGCGTGCGGGAGGCGGCAATGGCCTGCACGAGCTGCGACGCCGATTGTTCCCCCAGCCGGTCGAGTTCGGCCAGGCGCGCCGCTTCGAGCGTGTAGAGGTCGGCCACGTCGTCGATCAGCTTCTCGTCGAGCAGCTGGCGCACCCGCTCGTAGCCCAGGCCGCGGATATCCATCGCCTCGCGCGAAGCGAAGTGGACAATGCCCTCGAGCACCCGCCCGGGGCAGGAGATGTTCGGGCAGTACTTGACGACCTCGTCGGGGGGGCGCTCCACCGGCGTGCCGCACGCCGGGCACTTGCCGGGCATCTCGAACGGCTGCTCGCTCCCGTCGCGCCGGTCCCGCAGGGGGCCCACGACCTGCGGAATGACCTCCCCCGCCCGCACGACCTCGACCCAGTCGCCCACCCGGATGTCCTTCTGGGCGATGATCTCCTCGTTGTGCAGCGTGGCGGTGCTGATCGTGACCCCGCCGAGTTCCACCGGGTCGAGCACGGCATACGGTGTCAACGCGCCGGTCCGGCCGACGTTGACGCGGATGTCGATCAGGCGGGTGACCGCCACCTCGGGCGCGAACTTGCGCGCCACCGCCCAGCGTGGCTCCCGTCCGCCCACGACGCCGAGGTCGTCGTGCAGGGCGAGCCGGTCGATCTTCACGACGACGCCGTCGGCCTCGAAGGGAAGCGACGGGAGCAGCGTCTCGTAGCCGGCGACGGCCTCGCGGACGGCGGCGAGGTCGGCGTGCCGCGCGCGGTGCGGCGCCACCGGAAAGCCCCATGTCTCGAGGAGGTCAAGCACCTCCCACTGCGTGGCCGCCTTCAGGCTCCCCTCGATGACCTCGACGTGGAACGCGAAGATGCCGAGCCGGCGGCTCCGCGTGATGCGGGCGTCGAGTTGGCGCAGGCTGCCGGCCGCGGCGTTCCGCGGGTTGGCGAATGGCTCGTCGCCGGCCTGTTCCCGGTCGGCATTGAGCCGCGCGAACGCCTTCGCGGAGAAGTACACCTCGCCCCGGACCTCCATCAGCGCGGGGTGCCCCTTGCCCTGCAGTGCGAGCGGCAGGCCGGGAATGGTGCGGAGGTTGGCGGTCACCTCCTCGCCGATGGTCCCGTTGCCCCGGGTGGCGCCGGTCACGAAGCGACCCTTGGCGTAGGTCAGGTTGACTGCCGCGCCGTCGATCTTGATCTCGGTGGTGTACCCGCCGCGGCGGGCGTCGGCGTTGAGCCGGGCGTTGCGGTCCTCCCAGGCGATCAGCTCGTCGTCGCTGAAGGCGTTCGCCAGGGACAGCATGGGGCGGAGATGGGGGTGCTTGCGGA
>DAOMFQ010000260.1:0-3405 GCA_035429905.1 Gemmatimonadales bacterium | reverse complement strand
GCCAATTGGCTGCAAGGTGAGCGCGAGTACCGTCGCTCCCACTATGCGCTCGCGCTGGAATACCAGCGGCGAGCCGTCGCCGCGGATTCGACCATGGCCCTCGCCGCGCTCAAGGGAGCGCTAGCGGCCGAGTGGCAGCATGAGTACGCCGAAGCGGCGGACCTGGTCGCCCTGGCGCTCAGGAACGACAGCGTCCTGCCCGCACGATACGTCCATTTTGCCGAGGGGCTCCGCGACTACTACGCCGGGCGAGCCGACTCCGCCACCACGCACCTCGAACAGGCCCTGAGCCTCGACCCAGATTGGAGCGACGCGCTCATGGCGCTGGGGGAGGTGCGGTATCACCTCTTCACCGATTCCGATTCGGCCGCCGCCGATGCCTTTTCACGGGCGCGCAAGGCGGATCCCGAGTTCGCCCCGCCCCTCTTCCACCTGGCCGAGATCGCCATCCGCAATTCCGATACGGCGCAGGCGGCGGCGCTGGTCGAGGCGTTCCGGCGCACCGATCCGGACAGCCTTTGGATCGAGGAACTGAGCCTGTCGCTTGACTGCCTGCGGCGGGGTCCAGACAAGGCAGCTTGGAGACAGGCGGCGGCCTCCTTCCCGCTCGAGGCCGTTCAGTCTGCCAAGGTGCTGGCCTCCCGCGGAGCCCACCTCGGGTGTGCGACGACGGGATTCCGCGCCGTCCTGGCCGCCGACAGCGCTCCCCTCTCGGCTCGCTGGGGGGCGGTGCTCGGGCTCCAGGGGATCGAGACCGCCCGGGGGAGTCTCATGGCGGTGGAGGCGATTCTCGATTCCGCGGTGGCCGCCGGGATCCTGGCCGCCAAGGGACTGTATGTCGTGCACGCCGCGGCGGGCCACGGCATGGACCGCCAGGCAGCGGCGGTGATCGCGGAGCTTGCGGGCGACTATACCCGGATGGGAACGGGGCGCCTCTGGTTTCACGGGATCTGGCTGGCCGACCTCGGGGACCGTACCGGGCTGGCCGCGGTTGCCGCGGCCGCCACCCACCTGGCGGACTCCACCGGAATGCGCCTTGCCCGCTCGACGGCCGCGAGCCTGTCCGGCCGGCTGGCCCTCCTCAGCGCGGACACCACGGCCGCGATCGCGCAGTTACTGGAGGTCGCCCCCGCCGGCGACGGCGCGCAGATCGAGTGGGGGATGCAGGAGCCGTTCGGCCAAGAGCGGCTGCTGCTGGCGGCGGTGCTGCTGGCGCGGGGGCGCCCGCAGGAGGCGATCGAGGCGGCCGACCTGATCGATCATCCCCGCCCCATCATCTACCTCGTGTTTCTTCGGGAGAGCCTCGACCTCCGCATCCGGGCCGCCGAGCAATTGGGGAAAGCCGAACTCGCCGCCGGGTATCGGGCCCGACTGGCGCGGCTCTCCGAGTGATCGTCACCACCGCAGGTTCACCGTCTGCCAAAAAGGGAGGACGCCATGCCGACCAAGGCCACGAAGAAGCTCGGTAGGATTCTCAAGAAGAAGGGCCCTCGGGGACTGACGGAGAAGGAGTGCTGCCGGCTCGTCATGGCGCAGCTCGGCGAGATCGCGAAGTGGGAAGCGGCGGCTTGGCAGAAGCTCTGGGGCCCAGGCGGCGGCGGAACGCCGCCCCCACCACCGAAATGGCCGCCCGCGTGACTTTGAGGAGGCTGGAGCACGGCGCCCTCGGGCGCCGCGGCTCCCGCTTGATGACCGCGAGTTGGAGGGCACGATGCCACCACCGAACGCATCCACGCAGGTCAACCCGCATCGCTGGAAGTGGATACTCGCATCCGTCCTGGCGCCCCTGACGATCATCCTGCTGGTGGCCCGGTTTTGGCACCCCCGGACGCGTGATACGCTTCAGGTATCGGGCGCAGCCGTCGGGACGCCCAAGTGGCTGCTCCTCGCCTCGAGTGATGTGGACCACGCAACCAATGGCTGCCCTGAGGACCTGGTGATCCCGTTCACTTCAGAGGCGGTTTCCTTTGCCAACATTACCGACGCCTGTGCCACTGAGGTCTCGGTCTTTGCAGACGGGTACGCTCCCGTGCTGGTGTCAAAGCCCAACTGGACCTCGGGAGCGGACGTCGTCGACGTCACTCTTCCGCCCCCGTGGATCGTCGATCTCCGCGTCGTGGCCGAATACCCGGCGGCAACGGACACTGCGAAGGCGGCCGTCGACGTTGCCAATGCGACTCTTTCCCAGTACCGGGCGGGGATCATCGTTACCATGACCGGAGGCGTCATGGTGATCGACCCTGCCACGGACGGCCGCGCGGCAACGATCCGGGGCGGTCAGGTATACGGGGCGGGATGCGGAGATCCGATTGCCAAGGACCTCACGCTATATGACCCTGGCAGCGGGCAGATCTTTGTATTCTTCATCGATGCGCCTCCTCGGTGGAATCTCGGGGACAGTGATTGGGGATACGACTGCGATTCCCGACCCAACATCATCTTCGTCCGGCGCGGCGCTCGGCTCGAGACCCTCGCCCATGAGCTCGGCCACGCGATCGGCCTGAAGCACGTGGGGGCGGGAAACGACCTGATCTCGTATGGCTGGACGGCGGACAACCTTATGCAATCCAGCGCGTTTGACCCGGCGATCACGAAACCGGTCGGCCGGCTCACCCTGGGTCAGGTGTATCGGGCGAGCTTTGACGCCGTTTCGTGGCTCCAGGCCGGACACATTCGGACCGGAGAGTCGAAAACCTGCCAGGCGGTCAGCGCCCCCGACAGCATCTACAACGATCCTGTGTCCACGGCCACCGAGCGCTGGCCATGCCCGCGCGGCACGCTCGACTGGCCATGACTGACGCTGACGGTGACGGAGCCCTTCGAATCGGAGACCGTGCATGAAGTGGCAACGCGGATACGAGAGCTCGAATGTCGAGGACCGCCGGGGCGCCGGGGGCGGGCGCCTCCCCGGCGGCCGGCTCGGGCTGGGCGGGATCGTCGTCCTCCTCATCCTGAGCCTGCTCTTCAAGAGGGATTTCCTGTCGCTGGCCGGCGACCTCACCGGCGGTGCGCCCGCAGGGGCGCCCTCAGGGGAGGTCGTCTCCAGCCCCGAGGAGGACTCCACCCAGCAGTTCATCTCCTATGTGCTCGACGACGCCCAGGCGACGTGGGAGGGCATCTTCACCGGGAACGGCTCGGAGTACCCCGACGCCCGGCTGGTCCTCTTCCGCGACGGCGTGCAGTCGGCGTGCGGCTTCGCCGAGTCCGCCACCGGGCCGTTCTACTGCCCCGGTGACCAGCAGGTGTACATCGACCTCGGCTTCTACGACGAACTCCGCGACCGTTTCGGGGCGCCGGGGGACTTTGCCCAGGCCTACGTGCTGGCCCACGAGATCGGCCACCACGTGCAGCGGCTCCTCGGGACGGAGGCGGAGGTCCGGCGGCTCCAGCAGCGCAATCCGCGCC
>DAOMFQ010000259.1:0-3420 GCA_035429905.1 Gemmatimonadales bacterium | reverse complement strand
CGATTCTTCCTCCCGGGCCCCACCGACGTGCACCCCGAGGTGCTCCAGGCCATGGTGCACCCGATGTTCGCGCACCGGGGCCCAGCCATGCGCGACCTGCTGCAGCGGATGGCTGGACCCCTCAAACGACTCTTCAGGACCGAGCGGCCCATCCTCATGTCCACCAGCTCGGCCACCGGCTTCATGGAAGCCGCGGTGCGGAGCGGGGTGCGCGAGCGCGTCCTGGTGGTGGACGGCGGCTTCTTCGGGGATCGCTTCGTGAAGATTGCGGAGCGGAACGGCAAGCAGGTGGTGCGGCTCCCGATTCCGCTGGGGCGTACCGTCGAGGCCGATGAGCTCGACCAGTGGCTCACGAAACACCCGGTGGATGCGGTGGCGCTGGTGCACTCGGAAACCAGCACCGGGGCCCTGGCGCCGCTGGAGGAGCTGGCGCGGGTGGTCAACGCGCGGGAGGACGTGGTTCTCCTGGTGGACGCGGTGACCAGCATCGGCGGAAGCCCGGTGGAGACCGATGCCTGGGGGCTCGATTTCGTCTTCACGGGCACGCAGAAGGCGCTGGCCCTGCCGCCGGGGCTCGCCCTGGCGGCCGCCTCACCGAGGATGATGGCGCGGGCGGCAGCGCAGCAGGAGCCGGGGTGGTACTTCGACCCGGTGCTGCACGACGAGGCCATCCGGGACGACCAGCCGACCCAGACGCCCTGCATTCCGCTCTACCTGGCGCTTGAGGCCCAGCTTCGGCGCATCGAGGCCGAGGGCGGCGTCGAGGCACGGTGGGCGCGGCATCGCGCCATGCTGCAGATGATGGAGGAGTGGGTGGCGGCGCATCCGGAATGGGCGTTCTTTGCGCCGGAGGGCCGGCGGGCGTGGACCGTGTCCGCGCTCAAGCCATCGGCGGGGCGGACGGGGCGAAGCATTGCGGGGGCACTACTGCAGCGCGGGTGGACCATTGGGGCGGGCCTCGACGCAATGGCCGATGCGATGATCCGCATCGGCCATATGGGAGATCTTGCGCCGAGGCACTTCGCCGGGCTGTTGGAGGCGCTTTCGGAGGTCGCCGGCTCCGGGGTCTAGGAGACCTGGAATCCTCCGACGGCGTTGGTGAGCCGCTCCGCCGCATCGGCCAGGTGCCCCGCCGAGCTGGCGATCTCCTCGGTGGACGCGTTGAGCTCCTGGGCAGCGGCGGCGATCTGTTCCGCAGCCGCCGCGTACTCCTCGGTGCCGGCCGAGACTTCCTTCATCCGCCCGGCGATCCCGTCGATCAGGATGCGCACGTCGTCGGCCGAGGCGGAAATGGCCTGGGTCCACTGGTCGTTGGCGTCCGCGTCTTCCGCCACGGTGCGGAGCCCCTCGGCGGCGGCCTGCGCCGCATCCCGCGCGACAATGCCCCCCTGCGCCAGCCGGAGCAGCCGCTCCCGCGCCGTATGCACCCGCGCGAGAACGCTCTGCACCGTTTCGCTGGTGGAGGTGGCGGCCTGGGCGGCCTGGCCCGCAAGCTTCCGCACCTCCTCGGCCACGACGCTGAAGCCCCGCCCCTCGCCGCCGGCGCGCGCCGCCTCGATGGCTGCGTTCAGCGCCAGCATGTGCGTCTGCTTGGCGATCGCCTTGGTCTGGGTGATGAACTTCTCGATTTCCTCCGACGACGTGGCCAGCAGTTCCGCTTCCTCCGCCCCCAGCTCCACCTCTTCAGTGAGCTTCGCCAGTTCGGTCGTGCTGCGATCGAGCTGCTCCCGGTGGCTCCGCGCCAGCCGCGCCAGGGCGCCGTTCCGCTCCGCCGCCTGCGTGGCCCCTGTGGCGAGTTCCTGCGCGATGCCCAGGATCTTCCGGGCGTCGTCTGCTGCGAGCCGGACCACGCCGGCCTGCTTGGTGGCGCGGTCGGTCAGGTCGGCGGTGGTGCTCGCCACCTCCTGGGTGGACGCGGACATTTGCTCGGTGGCCGCAGAAATCTGTTCGGCCATCGCCGCGGCCTCGCTGGAGGCGCCTCGAATGGCACCGACCAGAGTCTGGAGCGCGCCCACCATCGCGCCGATGGCGCCCAACAGGCGGTTGCCGTCGGCTCCTGCGCCCTGGGCCATCGGCACGGAGGTGCTGAGGTTCCCTTGCGCCACCTGGGTGGCCACCTCCTCGGCCACGAGGAGCGGCTGCAGGATACGGCGGTCCAGCCAACGGCCCAGCAGCAGCAGGGTCAGGATGCCGCCCGCCGTGAAGATCAGAATACTCACCAGGACGAGGCTCCCGGTGAGGTCCACGCGGCCCGCGACGGGGGCCGTGGCCACCACCCGCCAGTTGGACCCCGCCACCGCCTGGACAGCCGCCCGGGATTCCACGCCGCCGACCTGCAGGGAGAGCAGTTGAAGTCCGTTCCGTCCCGCGGCCGCTTCAAGCCCCGGCACCTGGGATCCGAGCGGCGTGGCTGACCGGCTGCTCCAGAGCACGGCTCCCTGCCCACCCACCACCGCGATTTCGGCCAGATCGGCCTCCGTCCGCGAGGTGGAAAGCATGGCGTCGAGTCGGGCCGCCGTTTCGGCGGAGACGCCGCTGGGCGCCGCCAGGCGGGCCATCTCTTCGGGCTGGTAGGACAGCGCCTGCTCAAGCAGGGCAGCCGAGCGGTCGGCCAGGCCGATCAGCCGCTCGTCGAGGTCGCGCCGGGTGTGCCGCGCCTCGTTGCCGGTCATGATGCCGGCCATGAGGGCGCCGAACAGCACCAGCACCGCGGTGCCGTACAGGTAGAGCGATCGGGTGAGGTCTTTCCTGACGCCGGCCATGGGGCTCCGCTGGCGATGTAAGTGGGGAGTGGAGGAAAACTTAGGCCCCCTGACCGCCCCCAGCAAGGCGGGGCGCCCGTGCTTGGCGGTCCCTCGCACGGCGGGTAGATTTCCGCCACCATGACCGACCCGCATTCGCACCGATACGACCCGCAGGCCGTCGAGGCCAAGTGGCAGGCCCGCTGGGCCGAACGCCAGACCAACGAGCCCGACCTCGACCGCGCGGCGCGCCCGTTCTACAACCTGATGATGTTCCCCTACCCCTCCGCCGAGGGGCTGCACGTGGGGAACATGTTCGCGTTCACCGGCAGCGACGTCTTTGGCCGGTACAAGCGGCTCCGTGGCTTCGACGTCTTCGAACCGATCGGGTTCGATGCCTTCGGCATCCACTCCGAGAACTACGCCATCAAGCTCGGCATTCACCCCGCGGAACTGATCCCGAGGAACATCGCCAACTTCCGGCGGCAGCTGACGCGCATCGGGGGGATGTTCTCCTGGCGGCACGAGCTGTCCACCACCGATCCGGCGTACTACAAGTGGACCCAGTGGCTCTTCCTGCAGCTCTACAAGGCGGGCAAGGCCTACCGGAAGAAGGGCGCGGTCAACTGGTGCCCGATGTGCAAGACCGTGCTTGCCAACGAGCAGGTCATCAACGGAT
>DAOMFQ010000258.1:0-3422 GCA_035429905.1 Gemmatimonadales bacterium | reverse complement strand
CCGGCTACAGCTTCTGCAAGGGCCACTCGGCGTCGTACATCCAGGTGGCGCAGCAGGCCTGTTATCTGCGCGCCAACTATCCCGCGGAGTTCATCGCCGCGGTGCTCGCCAATGGGGGCGGGTTCTATCACCCGTTCGCGTACGTGGCCGAGGCGCGGCGGATGGGGCTCACCATCCTGCCGCCGGACGTGAACGCGAGCGAGTTCCACACCACCGGCAATGGGCGGGAGGTGCGGATCGGATTGCAATTCATCACCGGGCTTTCCGCGTCCGGCGCGGAAAGCATCGCATCGACACGTCGCACAGCCGAGCTTCCCCGCCTCCCCGCTTCCCCGCCGCGCGCGAGTTTCCGCGACCTTGCTGACCTCCGCTCTCGCGCCCGCCTTTCCACCGACGACCTCCGCACCCTCATCAAGGCCGGCGCGTGCGACGGCATCGCCGGCGGCATGACCCGGCCGATGATGCTGTGGGCGGTGGACAGCGGGACCGCTGGGCAGCAGGGCAGCAGGGCAGTAGGGGCGCACCGCGGTGCGCCCCTGCTGCCCGACGTCCCCGCTTCCCCGCCGCTGCCGAACTACACTGAAGAGCGCCGCCGCCAGGACGAGTACGCCGCCCTCGGCTTCCTCACTGCCCACCACCCGATGGCGCTGTACGCCGATCGGCTCCGGCGGTTCCGCCTGGTCCGCAGTCCCGACCTGCCGAACCACGTGGGCCAGACCGTCCTCCTGGCCGGGATGCTCACCACCGCCAAGCCGGTGCACACCGCGGCCGACGAGCCGATGCAGTTCGCCACCTTCGACGACGGCGACGGGCTGGTCGAAACCGTGCTCTTCCCCGAGGTGTACCACCGGCGGGGGCATGTCCTCTTCGACCAGGGGCCGTTCCTCCTCAAGGGAAAGGTGGAGGAGGAGTTCGGGGCGATCACGGTCACGGTGACCCACCTCGAACGGGTGGAACGGATGCTCTCCCGGCTCGGCGCCTGAACGAGGTGCCGGGCGCCCGCGCCCGGCGTATCTTGGAGGCACGATCCTCCCCACTGCCGAGAGCCGGATGCGCCACTCCCCGCTGTGCTACGCCGTGCTGCTGCTGGTGCTGGCCGCTCCCGCCCGCGCCCAGAACGCGCCGGCCTCCAGGCCGAACGCCGCCTCGCCGGTCGTCGACACCGCCACCGCCCCGCCGACGGCCATTCCCCTGGCCGAGATCCCGACCCGCGCCGAAGCGGTGGAGGCGCGCCTCGACGAGATCCGGCAGATCCTCCCCCGCGACCGCGCGGTCAGCCAGATCCGGGGTGCCTTCGCAGCGACCCAGGACACGATCAAGGCGCTGCTGCAACTGGAGGAGCGCCCCGGCCAGGAGCGACCCACCAAGCGCTCGCTGACCGACATGCACAACGAGTGGGCGCGCCGGATCAGCCAGGTGCGGGCCTGGCAGAAGACGATCAGCGACCGGACCAGCGTGCTGAGCGGGCTCCAGGTGGAACTCGGCCGCCGTGAGACGAGCTGGCGCCTGACGAGGGCGGAGGCGAAGGCGGCGGACGCGTCGCCGGACATCATGCAACTGGTGGAGGGCGTGCTCGCGAGCACCGTCGAGGTCGAGGACAGCGTCACCCACCGGCTGGACGAGGTCATCCGCCTGCAGACGCAAGTCACCCGGACCCTGGGAACACTGCAGCAGGCGGACGAACAGATCGGCGAGCAACTGGCCTCCCTGCGGCGAAACCTGCTGCGCATCGACTCGCCGCCGCTGTGGAAGGGGCTGGGCGGCACAGACGCCGGGAAGGATCCGGGCGCCACCGTCCGCGCCGGCATCGCGCGAACCCGGGGGGAGCTGTCGTACTTCTTCGATGCCTACCGGCTGCGGATCTACCTGCACCTCGCCTCGACGCTCGCCATCCTCTTCGCCGTCTTCTGGTTCCGCGGCAAGCTGGAGCCCCACACCACCGAGCAACCGGCCTACTCGGCACGGCGCGTCCTCGATCATCCCGGCGCCGGCTCCGCCCTGATCATCGCGCTGGCCGCGCTGGTGCTCTACCCCCGCGCCCCGATGTCGGTGTACGACCTGGCACTCCTCGCCACGGTGCCGGCCGTGCTCCAGCTCCTGCCGAGCTTCCTCCCGCCCTACCTGGTCCGGCCCGCCATCGTGGGCTCGGTGCTCTTCGCCATCCAGCGGGTGGGCACCCTCCTCCTCACCGGCTCAGCGTACCAGCGGCCGGGCAGCCTCCTCCTGTCCATCGTGACGGCGGCCGGGCTCTTCTGGCTCCTCCGCAAGGGCGGCGCGCTCGAGGCCCTGGGCGGGCACACGTACGCCAGCGCCCTCCGGGTCGCCGCACGGCTCTCCGCGGCGGCGCTGCTCATCGCCGCGGTCTCGAACGTCGTGGGCAACGTTTCACTCGCCACCTTCCTCGCCGGCGGCGTGCTGTCCAGCGGCTATCTCCTGCTCGTCATCCTGACCGCGGTCCGCGTGGCGGACGGCGTGCTGATCGTGTCCACGCGCTCCCAGGCCGCCGGCGTGTCCCGCTTTGTCAGCCAGCGGAAGGACAAACTGGTCCAGGGCGGGCTCCGCCTGATAAACCTGGCGGCCGCGGCCGGCTGGGTCGTCCTCACGCTCTGGCTCTTCGAGCTCTGGGATCCGATGGTCTCGCTGGCGAGTCGCGTCCTGGCCGCCTCGCTCTCGTTCGGCGAACTGAACCTGTCGCTCGGTGCCGCGCTCGTCTTCCTGCTCACGGTCTGGGTGAGCGTGCTGGTGGCCCGCGCCCTCTCGAGCCTGCTCGAGGTGGACGTCCTCTCACGGCTCGACATGCCGCGCGGGCTCCCGAGCGTCATCGGCCGGCTCACGCGGTACGGGCTCATATCGCTCGGCTTCCTCTTTGCCCTGGCCGCCATCGGCGTCGAACTCACCCAGCTCACGATCATCGGTGGCGCCCTCGGCGTCGGCATCGGCTTCGGCCTGCAGAACGTGGTGAGCAACTTCGTGTCCGGACTCATCCTCGCGTTCGAGCGCCCGATCCGCGAAGGGGACCAGATCCAGCTGGAAACGCTGACCGGCGAGGTGCGCCGCATCGGCTTCCGCGCCACGATTGTCCGCACCTTCGACGGCGCGGAGGTCATCGTGCCGAATGCGTCGCTCATCTCCAAGGACGTGGTCAACTGGACCCTGTCCGACCAGCAGCGGCGCATCACCGTGGCGGTCGGCGTGGCCTACGGCACCGACCCGGCCCGCGTCGCGGCCCTGCTGCTCGAGGTGCCGAAGCAGTTCCCCGCCCTCCTCAAGGTGCCGGAGCCCATCGCGCTCTTCACCGGATTCGGCGACAGCGCCCTGAACTTCGAGCTGCGCTTCTGGACCATCGACGCGGACCGCATCGCCGTCACCCGGAGCGAGGTCACCACGGCCGTCAACAATGCGCTCCAGGCGGCCGGCATCGA
>DAOMFQ010000257.1:0-3435 GCA_035429905.1 Gemmatimonadales bacterium | reverse complement strand
CGCTTCGAGTTCCGCTGGGAGGACCAGTTCAACCTGGCGCTCGACCCCGTCACGGCGCGCGCCTTCCACGACGAGACCCTGCCCGCCGAGGGCGCCAAGGTGGCGCACTTCTGCTCGATGTGCGGCCCCAAGTTCTGTTCGATGAAGATCACGCAGGACGTGCGGGAGTACGCCGCCGCGCTGGAGGAGAAGTCGGTCGAGTTCCGGCGGCGGGGCGGCGAGATCTACGTGAAGCAGGGGCAGGAGGCCTAGGGAGGTCCGATGGCCGGGCGTCTCGACGCGCAGGCGCGCGCCGACCAGATCCGCGCGTTCCAGGAGGAGCTGGCGCAGCTCGAGTCGGAGCTGGGCGCGGTCCTCGACGCCGGCCAGCGCGCCACGATCGCGGCCCACCACGACACGCTGCTGGCCGACTTCGCCCGCACCTTCGACGTCTCCACCACCGAATCCGACCGCCAGCTCGCCCTCGGCCTCCGGCTCACCTCCTTCCTCGGCGCGCTGGCCCTCTGCACCGCCGTGGTGCTCTTCGTCCAGCGCTTCTGGGGCGGCCTCACCACCGGCGTCCAGGTCGGCCTCCTCGGCCTCGCCACCGCCGGCGCGCTCGTCCTCACCGAGTTCGCCGCCCGCCGCGAGAAGACCCTCTACTTCGCGGGGCTCGCCGCGCTGGTCGCCTTCGCGGCGTTCGTCACCGACGTGTCCATGCTGGGCCAGATCTTCAACCTCGTCCCCTCGCACCAGGCGTTCCTGCTCTGGGCGGCATTCGCAGCCGCGCTGGCGTATGGGTACGGGCTCCGCCTCCTCCTCCTCGCGGCCATCGTTACCGGCACCGTCTGGGTGGGGGGCACGCTGGCGTCGCTTGGCGGGCTCTTCTGGACCGATCTGTTCAGTCGGGCGGAGCTGCTGCTGCTCCCCGCCGCCATCGCCGTGGCGCTCGGCCTCGTGCCTCACGGCATCCGGCAGGACGGCTTCTGCCCGATCTACCGCACCACCGGGTTGATCCTGCTCTTCTGGATCGTGCTCTGGCACGCGGCCAGCGGCGCGGGGAGCGTGCTCCCGCTGGCGCCGGAGCAGGTCGAGGCGGTCTACCAGGTGTTCGGGTTCGTGGTGGCGGGACTCGCCATCTGGGCCGGCGTGCGGCAGCGGTGGAACGACGTGACCTACACCGGGGTCACCGCCTTCACGATCCTGCTCTACATCAAGGCGGCCGACTGGTGGTGGGACTGGATGCCGCGCTGGCTCTTCTTCCTGGCGCTGGGCGGCATCGCCGTGGGTGTCATGCTCCTCCTCAAGCGCCTGAAGGCTCGGCCGGGAGGGGCGCGATGATCAATCGCGGACTCATGGCCGCCGGCGCGGTGCTGCTGCTGGCCAATGGCGCCATCCTGGTCAATGTGGCGCGGAACCGCGCCGGCAACCCCGACGCCGTCATCCGGCTCACCGAGCGCGAGCTGCGGTCGTATGTCACCCAGGAAGAGGGCGCGGAGGAGATGCTCGAGCTCCGCCTCACCTGGGAAACGGCGGCCGGAGCGGGGAGTGCAACGACCTGGTTCGACCGGGCCCGGCTCGAGGCGCTCGGGGTGACGGAGCTCCCGGCGGGGGACGATACCACTTGGACACCGCGCTGCTGCGCGAGCTCGCGGCCGGCATACGTGGTGCTGGAACTCGCGGGGCCGGCGTGGGAGCGCCGCGCTGCCGCCGAGCAGGCGCACCGCGACTCCACCAACGCGGCGCGGACTGCCCGGGGCGTGGATTCGGCGCTGGCGCCGTGGCTCGAGTCGGACGGGGCGACGGCCACGCGGCTCATGGCGGTGGACATCGGGCCCGACCCGTGGGCGCTCCGCCAGCGCTATCCCGACCGGAGCATCTACCTCATCCTGCCGGCCACCTATGAGGCCGACATCACGGTGTCGGTGCGCGACACCGCCGGCGCCGTCGTTGCGCCGACGAAGGTGGCGGGCCGCATCGCGCAGCTCCTGCCGGGTACGGTGCACGTTCCCCGCCCGCTCCGCGACTCGCTGCTCACACTCGGCGCCGCGCGGAACGACTCGACGCGAAAGTTCGCGGTGAATTTCAAGGTGGGGCGGCGGTGGGAGGGGTGGGTGGAGTAGGCGAGGAAGCAACAGGCGGGGAAGCGGGGAGGACCTCCCCGCGTCCCCGTTTCCCCGCCTACCTGAAGGCAAACACCAGAAACCCCGGCAGCACCCTCCCCCACGTCGCCTTGTCGTGCCCGCCGCTCACCGTCAGTTGCACTACATCCTTCCCCCGCGTGTATCCCCTCGCCACCAGCGCATCGACCAGGTCATTGGTGTCCTGGATGGAGTCGATGACGCCGTTCCCGTCGCGGTCGCTGGTCTCGTCTCCATCCGCGGTCTCGAACCAGAGCCGGAGGCGGGGGAGCGGGGTGGTCTCCCTGGCCATCTGGATCGCCACCCGCGAGGTCTGCTTCTCTTCGACCGTGCCGTCCTTCGTGCGCCACCAGAACGAGCCGCTGAGCGCGCCCGCGGTGCCGAATACGTCGGGGTGCCGCCAGGCGAGGTCGAACGCGGCGAGCCCGCCGAGCGAACTGCCGAGGACCGCGGTGTGGGCGGGGCCGGTACGCGTGCGGTAGCGGGTGTTCGTCCAGGGGAGGACCTCCTCGAGGACGAACCGTTCGTACAGCCGGGCCCGCGCACCGAATCCCTGGGCGTTGAGGGTGCCGGCGGTGCCGTAGTCCTGCATCCGCTGCGCGTTGGCGTGGAGCGCCACGACGATGATCGGCGGGATGCGGCGGCTGGCGGTGAGCGAATCGAGGGTGGGGAGGAGGCCAAGCGCCTCGGCGTCCTGCCCGTCGTTCAGGTAGAGGACGGCGTACTTGGCCTTTCCGACGGAGTCGTAGCCCGGAGGCAGGAAGACGTCGATGACGCGCCGCTCGTTGAGCAGCAGGGAAGGGAAGGAGTCGATGTGCACCACGGAGTAGTGCACCGGCGCGGGGGTGGGAGGCGCACCCGAACCCGCGCATGCAAGAAGGAGGACGGCGACCGCGACGACCCAGCTTCCCCGCCTCCCCGCCTGCCCTCCGCTACTCACCCCGCTTGTACCGCTCAATTTCCCGCCTCTGCTTCTTGTCCGGCTTTCCCTTTTCCAGGAAGAGCGGCGGCGGCAGGCTCTTGAGCCGGAGCGCCATCGTCTCCCGCGCCGCCTTGCTCTCGGTGGTCTCCTCGTAGAGCGTGACCGCCACGCTCGCGGGGCCGCGCCGTTCGCTGAGCCCCTTCACGGCCACGTCCCACGCGTAGGGCGGCTGCCGGAACTGGATCCGGTCGCCCACCCGCACCGCCTTGGCCCGCTTGGCCCCCTGGCCGTTGACGTCCACCTTGCCGCCGTCGATGGCCTCCACGGCCAGCGCGCGGGTCTTGTAGAACCGCGCCGCCCACAACCACTTGTCGAGCCGGACCGTGCCCGGCG
>DAOMFQ010000256.1:0-3451 GCA_035429905.1 Gemmatimonadales bacterium | reverse complement strand
CGGTTGACGCGTACGCGCTTGTCGCGGTCTGTGGACAGTGGAACGCCTCCGGCCAAAAAAGAAAAAGGACATCCTGAGACGACGGATGTCCACGCGCGCCACGTCGGGAGCCTCCCGACCTGCTGGCGACCTCGGGACCCGTTCACTCCGGCGTGCCGCCGGGCTCAGGGTGGGGGGATCGGCCCCCGCTTCAAGTGCGCAAAGTCTAGACGGGACAGCCGATTATGTCAAGCGCCGTCCGCCTCGGGAGCGGCGACCTCGTCGGCCAGTGCGGCGCCGCTCTTGTCGAACACCGCCCGGCCCATCGCCACCCGGGCATCGTGCTCGAATACCAGGAGCCAACCGCCCTCCACCGCATCCTTGAGCAGCGATCGGCGGGACTCGAGCGTCCGCAGGGGCTCCAGGTCGTAGCCCATGATCCAGGGGAGCGGCAGATGCGCGGCGGTGGGAATCAGGTCGCCCAGGAACACCGCGGTTTCCCCGCCGGAGGCCACCAGCACCGACTGATGGAACGGCACGTGCCCCGGGGTCAGCCGGACGCTGATGCCGGGCAGCACCTCGCCATCGCCGGCCAGGAGCTTCCAGCGGCCGGCGGCGTCGACCGGATCGAAGTTGTGCGGGAGATAGCTGGCCCGGGTGCGCTCGTTGGTGTGCCGCGCGAATTCCAGTTCCCCGCCCTGCACCACGTACGTGGCGTTCGGGAAGGTCAAGCGCACCTCGTCTCCCACGGCGGTGGTGTTGCCGCCGGCGTGGTCGAAATGGAGGTGCGTGTTGATGACCCAGCGGATGTCGGAAGGGGCGTGGCCCAGCGACCGGAGCGCGTCTTCCAGGCGGGTCGGTCCCGGGTCGCCGGCGTTCTCGGTCCCGTAGATGTCGGTGAACTTCGCGTCTTCCTTGTTGCCGAGTCCGCTGTCGATCAGCACCAGGCCATCCGGGTGCTCCACGAGGAGCGGGCGCATCGCGAGCGGGATGCGGTTCCGGTCGTCCGGCGTGATCCGCCGGGTCCAGAGCGTGCGCGGCACCACGCCGAACATCGCCCCGCCGTCGAGGCGCTGCAGGCCGGCCTCGAGGGTGTGGCAGCGGAG
This sequence comes from Gemmatimonadales bacterium, assembly GCA_035429905.1. GTDB lineage: Bacteria > Gemmatimonadota > Gemmatimonadetes > Gemmatimonadales > GWC2-71-9 > SPDF01. The sequence goes on along the minus strand of DAOMFQ010000256.1, from coordinate 2,366 downwards.
GCGCCCAACGGAGAAGGTGTGGGTCAGCGGCATGGACGGATAATAGGCGGGGACGCGGGGAAGCGGGGAAGTGCCTAGGGGTTCCCCTCCCCGCTTCCCCGCTTCCCCGCCTTCAACGCCTCGAGGTCCTCGAGGGTCCGCGCGCCCTGCTCCTCGGCCATCGCGAGCAACCGCCGGAGAATCTCCGCGGTGACCAGCGCGTCGCCGGCGGCCCGGTGCCGGGCGCCGTTGTCGAGGTTGAAGTGCGCGGTCACCTGGTCGAGCGCGTGCGAGGTCAGGCCGCGAACCAGCCGGCGGGAGAGCCGCACGGTGCAGAGCCGCGGGCCGTCCAGCGCCAGGCCGCGATTCCGCCGCAGCTCCGCGTCCACGAACCCCCAGTCGAAGCGGACGTTGTGCGCGACGAACACACGGCCGGCCAGCGCCGCCAGCACGGCGTCCGCCGCCATGTCGAACGTCGGGGCGTCGGCCACCATCGCGTCGGTGATGCCGGTGAGTGCGGTGATTTGCGGGGAAATCGGGCAGCCGGGGTTGATGAGGGAGTCGAACACCAGTTCGGTGCGGTCGCCGTGGAGGAGCACCACGGCCAGTTCCGTGACCCGGTCGTCGCCCGCGGCCCGCATGCCGGTGGTCTCGACATCCACCACCGCGAAGGCGCAGCTCGAGAGGAGCGGCGAGCCCTGCGCACTGCCGGCGAGGGCCCAGCGGCCGTCGCCGAGCTGACGAACCCGGGGGTCGGCGCCGAGGAGGGCCACCGCGAGGCGGGCGGCCACGGTGGGTGGCGCTGCCGACAGTCCCAGCACGTCCCGTGCGAGCACCAGGGCGTCTGCCGGCCCCGCGGCCAGGAGCGCCAGCGCGCGGTCGGCGAGGGTCGAGGTGGGGTGCGCCGAGAGTCCGGTCACTCAGCTCGGGTTGGCAAGATGGTAGGCGAGGGCCTCGAGTTCGAGCGCGAGGTTGACCGTCTTCACGGTGACGTCGGCCGGCACCACCAGCTGCAGCGGCGCGAAGTTGAGGATCGACTTGATGCCGAGGCGGACCACCCGGTCGGCCACGGCCTGTGCGACGTCGGGCGGAGTGACCAGCACGGCGATGTCGGCCGGCGTTCGGCCGAGCGCAGCTTCGAGGTGCGCCACGTCCTGCACGACGACGCCGTCGAGCGGCTGGCCCACCTTGGCGGGGTCGCGATCGAAGATGGCCACGAAGTCGAAGCCGCGGCGGCGGAACCCGCGGTTCTGCACCAGGGCGCTGCCGATCTTGCCGGCGCCGACCAGCGCCACGCGATAGTGCCGGGTCAGCCCGAGGATCTGCCGGAGTGACTGCACCAGCTCGGGCACCGAATAGCCCAGGCCGCGCTTGCCGAAGGAGCCGAAGAACGAGAGATCCTTCCGCACCTGCGCGGACGTGGTCCCCCCGCGGCTGGCCAGCGCCCCGGAACTGACTGTCTCGATGCCCTGCCCCTCAAACTCTTCCAAGAACCGCAGATAGAGCGAGAGTCGGCGGACGGTGCTGTCGGCAATCTTCCGCATGTACCTAGCATTGTGAAATGTTTCACAAAGCTAAGTGGATTGCCACCCACCGTCAACGAGCACCGCGTGCAACCGCAGGAACTCGCCCGGCGACAGCACTTCCGGCCGTACGGTAGCCTCGAGTCCCGCCTCTCCCACAACCCGGGCGGCGGTCGCCGCGTCCCATCCGGTCAGTTCGCGGACCGCCCGGACCAGTTGCTTGCGCCGAAAGCCGAAGAGCCCCACCACTGAGGAACGGAAGCTCCGCACCTGGTCGTCCGCCACCAGCGGACGCTCGAGCGGCTCCAGCCGGAGCGCGGCGCTGTCGACCTTCGGCACCGGGTGGAACGCTCCGGCCGGCACGGTGAACAGCACCTCGGGCTTCGCCACCGCCTGGATGCCGACCGTCAGCGCGCCGTAGTCGTCGCTTCCGGGCTGGGCGCCGACCCGGCGGGCCACCTCCTTCTGCACCAGGAACACGATGCGGCGCGGCCGCGGCGGGGTGAGCGCCTTGTCGAGGAGCGGCGACGTGATGTTGTAGGGGATGTTGCCGGTGACGAGCCCGCCCGGTCCGCCCGCCAGTTCGACCCAGTCGAGTTCCAGCGCGTCGCCTTCCACGATCTCGGCGCGCGGCACCCGCACCCGGAGCGCCCCGATCAGTTCGGCGTCCTTCTCGATGGCCACCACCCGCCCCGCGTGCCGGAGCAACGCCTCGGTGAGCCCGCCTGGCCCCGGGCCGATTTCCAGCACCGTGTCGGCCGGCGTGGCGCCGACGGCCTCGGCGAGTCGCTCGAGGATCCGTGGGTCGTGGAGGAAGTGCTGGCCGAGCCGGCGCTTGGGGCGGGACACGCCGTCAGATTCGCA
>DAOMFQ010000255.1:0-3455 GCA_035429905.1 Gemmatimonadales bacterium | reverse complement strand
GGGGTCAGCCCGCCCCTGGGGCGGCCGGAATCGACGCCCTGTTCAGCGAGGCGGTGCGATCAGGGCAGCTGCTGGTGCTCGACGGCGGCGTCCTCGGCAACGTGCCGCCCTCCACCCTCGTCGACTGCACCGAGGCCGTCCCTCGGCTGGTGCGCGAGGGCGCCATCCCCCGCGGCGAATTGCGCCGTGCCGTCGGGAGCCTCGCGCCCTGACGCCCTCCGCGCCGGACCCTGCCGTGTATCGCGTGGTGCTGGTCTGCACGGGGAACACCTGTCGCAGTCCACTCGCCGAGGCCCTGCTGCGAAAGGCGCTGGAGGCGCGCGGGGTCACGGGCGTCGAGGTGTCGTCGGCGGGCACGGGCGCGTGGGAGGGGGCCCCGGCCTCCGAGGGCGCCTACCTCGTGGCGCTCGAACACGGCCTGGACCTCTCCGGGCACCGGGCTCGCCTCCTCACCAGCGAAGTCATCGCGGAATCCGACCTGATCCTGACCATGGCGCGCCATCACCGGGCGCGGGTGCTGGAACTGGGCGCCGGCGGCCAGGTGCACCTGCTGGGCGACTTCGCCGGGCGGGGTGGGGCCGAGGCCGAGGTGGCCGACCCGTTCGGCGCCGACCTCGAGATGTATCGGCAGACGCGGGACGAACTTGCCGCGCTCGCCGAGACAGTCGCGGCGCGCCTGGCCGGGGAGCAGGCCGATGATCGGCGGTAGGACGCGGGTCTTCGCGCTCCTCGGCGAACCTGTATCGCATTCGCTCTCGCCGGCGATGCACAATGCCGCCTTCCGGGTCCTCGGTCTCGACGCCGTCTACGTCCCCTTCCCATGTGACGCCGCCCACGTCCCATCCCTGATGTCCGCGCTCGCCGCGGCAGGGGGCGGGGGCAACGTGACCGTGCCCCACAAGGCGGCCGCGGCCCGGGCGCTCGCCCGGCCGAGCGAGCGGGTGTCGTCGCTCGGAGCCTGCAACACCTTCTGGTGGGAGGGCGGCGCCCTCTCTGGCGACACCACCGATGTGGAGGGTGTGCTCGCCGCCCTGCGGCGACTCGAAGTCGACGCGGACACCTGGCTCGTCATCGGCACCGGCGGTTCGGCGCGGGCGGTCGTGGAGGCCGCGCGGCTCTCCGGTGCCAGGGTGGCGGTCTCGTCCCGGGATCCAGCTCGCGCCGCCGAATTCCTGGCGTGGGCCGGCACCCGCGGGGTCGGGGCTGCCGCCGTCGAGGACGCCGAGCTCCTGATCAACGCGACGCCGCTCGGGCTGAAGGCGGAAGACATGCTCCCGTCCCGGCCGGAAGCCACGCCGCGGGCCGTTGCGGCGCTCGACCTGGTGTATCGGCGGGGCGGCACCGCCTGGGTCCGCGCCCAGCGCGACGCGGGCCGGCGCGCCGCTGATGGCCGCGAAGTCTTGCTCGCGCAGGGAGCCGCGGCGTTCCTCCGCTGGTTTCCGAAATACGATCCGCCGCTGGACGTGATGCGGGCGGCGCTCCATGCGGCCCTCGATTGACCTGCGGGGCGTCCTCCGCGCGCTGGAGCGGGTGCTCCTCCCGCCGCAATGCCTGCTCTGCGACGAGCCGGTGCACCGGAGCGACGGCGACGCATTGGTCTGTGGGATCTGTCGCTCGCGGTGGCGCCGGGTGGCGCCGCCGCACTGTGCACGCTGCGGGGGCACGCTCCCGGCCGAGGGGCGGTGCGGCTTCTGCGTGGGCTGGCCTCCGGCACTCGGGGCTGTCTGGTCGGCGGTCTGGCTGGATGAGGGTGCCCGGCGTGCCATCCATCGCCTGAAGTACGGCGGCTGGTGGCGCATCGCCGAGGCGCTCGCCCTCGGCATGCAGCCGGTGGCGCCGCTCGAAATCCCGAGCATTCTGGTGCCGATCCCGCTCGGGGCGCGCCGGCTTCGCACCCGGGGCTACAACCAGGCGGAGCGGCTGGCCGAGGCCCTCGCCGCCCACGGCCGGCACGACGTGCGGCCCGAGCTCCTCCGGCGCCGGCGGGACACCGCTACCCAGACGCGGCTGACCCCCGAGGCGCGGAAGGCCAATGTCGGGGGCGCATTCGAGGCCGGGGCGGCGGTCGAAGGGCGCGTGGTCCTGGTGGACGACGTCCTGACCACTGGGGCCACCCTGGCCGAGGCTGCCGCCGCGCTGGCCGCGGCGGGTGCGGCGACCGTGGACGCGGTGACGTTCGCGCGGGCCCGCCCGCCGGCGACGATGCTGGCCTGAGGATGCGGTCCCGCCGATTCGGGTTATTTTTGTGCGGCGTTCGGAATCCCTCACAGGAGACATCATGGCGGTCAAAGTCGGTATCAACGGGTTCGGCCGGATCGGGCGGAACGTCGTGCGGGCGGCCAAGAAGCTCGGGTCCACCGATCTCGATTTCGTGGCGGTGAACGACCTCACCGACACCAGGACCCTCGCGCACCTGCTGAAGTACGACTCGGTTCACGGCCGCTTCGACGGCACGGTGGAGGCCCGGGAGGGGGCGCTGGTCGTCAATGGCGACACCATCAAGGTCCTGTCCGAGAAGGATCCGGCCAAGCTGCCGTGGAAGGCGCTCGGGGTGGACGTGGTACTCGAGTCCACCGGCCGCTTCACCGACCGCGAGCAGGCCGCGCTCCACCTGGCGGGCGGCGCACGCAAGGTCATCATTTCGGCGCCGGCCAAGAAGGAAGACATCACCGTCGTGTACGGCGTGAACCACACCAAGTACGACGCCGCCGCGCATCACGTCATCTCGAACGCGAGCTGCACCACCAACTGCCTCGTCCCGGTGGTCAAGGTCATCCTCGAGAAGTTCGGGTTCGTGCACGGCTTCATGACCACCATCCACAGCTACACCAACGACCAGCAGATCCTCGACCTGCCGCACAAGGACCTCCGCCGCGCCCGCGCGGCCGCCGTCTCGATCATCCCGACCAGCACCGGCGCCGCCAAGGCGACCGGGCTGGTGCTCCCGGAGGTGAAGGGCAAGATCGACGGCGTCTCGCTCCGGGTGCCGACGCCGGACGTGTCGGTGGTGGCGCTCACGGTCGAGGTCAAGAAGGCCACCACCGCCGACGAGGTGAACGCGGCCTTCCGGGAATACGCGGCCGGGAGCATGAAGGGGGTGCTGGCGGTGAGCGACGAGCCGCTGGTGTCGGTGGACTACATCGGCAACCTCGCCTCGAGCACCGTCGACCTGCTGTCCACCAACGTCGTGGACGGCACGCTGGTGAACGTCACCAGCTGGTACGACAACGAGATGGGCTACTCGGCGCGCTGCGTCGACCTGCTGTCCTACATCGGCGCCAGGTTGTGAAGCGAACCCTGGCCTCGCTCGACCCGGCGGCGCTCGAGGGCCGCCGGGCGCTGGTCCGGGTGGACTTCAACTGCCCGATCGCCGGCGGCCGGGTCACCGACGACCTGCGTATTCGCGCCGCCCTCCCCACCATCAAGTACCTCCGCGACCGCGGCGCCCGGGTCGT
>DAOMFQ010000254.1:0-3458 GCA_035429905.1 Gemmatimonadales bacterium | reverse complement strand
ACTCTACCCAGGCCCACTGTTCCTCCATCTGCCCCGCCCGGCTCCGGCCCGGGTGGGGCGTCGTGTTTTCCGGCCCTCTCACCTCCGCCCCTCGCGCCATGGCGTACCGCGCGGTAGGATCTCCAGCTTCCCCAACCTGGAGGCCTGCATGGCACCCCGAGTCCGCGCCGTCGCCGCCCTGTTGACCCTGATGGGCGTCGCGGTCCCCGCCGCCGCCCAGATCCCGGACAGCACGATTCCGCTCCGCACGGTGCAGACGGAGGTGAATACCGTCCGCACCGAGTACGCGGAGCACTATAACAAGAAGGATGCGGCGGCCCTGGCGGGGATGTATGCGGAGGGGGCGATCGTCGTCAACGTCAATGGATCGGTGCTGGTCGGGCAGGCGGCCATTCGGGACGCCTTCACGAAGCAGGCGCCGACGTGGGGCCATCTCGTGATCACCCCGGACTCCCTGGTGGCCTTTGGGAGCACGGCCATCGAGACGGGAATCTCCACCATTCACCCCCAGGGCGGGGGAGAGGAGAAGGCCAGGTACCTCGTGGTGCTCCGGCGCCGGATGGGGGTGTGGTCCATCGTGCGGTCGGCAGTGACGCCGATCCAGCCCAGCCACTAGCCGGGGGGGGAGTCGGTGGTGAGCCCGTCCGGGCGCTCCGGCCCGGGCGGGGTTACTGCTTTGTCCAGGTCGGCCGGAAGTCGCCGGTGACCTGGCCCACCAGGTCGTTGACCATCGAGGCATACGCAGCGTTCGGGTCGGTGGCCGAGATCGTCGGCAGGCGGCCGCCCGCCATCGAGAACTGCCCCACACTCTCGCTCGCCGAGCCGCTGGAGCGCCAAAGGGTGCCGCCCGAACTGGTCGAGAGCAGGCGCACGCTGAGTTCTGCCGAGACGGTCGCGCCCACGTTCACGTCGCCCCCCGCGCTGACGCCGCCGCGCGGCTTGACATTGGTCACGGCGAGCCGGCCGAAGAATACCGCCGGGATCTGCCGCTGGCGGCCCAGCTCCTTCGCCGCCGCCGGCGCATCGCCGGCCGCGAGGAGGCGTGCGACTGTGCTGTCGGCCGGGCCGAGCTCGAGCAGCTCGAATCCCCGCTGCGCCGCCAGCACCTCCTCCGTGAAGCGTTGGGTGGCCAGTTCGGCCAGAGAGGCGCGCCCGGGCTCGGCGGTGAACGTCACCAGCGCAATCCGGTCGTAGGCCCCGAGATCCATGCGCGGCGGCACCTGCACCATGGTCGAGGCGCAGCCAGAGAGCACCAACGCTGCCGCAAGATGCGCGAGCGGCCGGCCGATGCCGGTGGACAAGTGGTTATGAGTCAACATCTTTCCCTGCCGGGTGACGGAAGCCAGACCGGAGGGGCAAGAAGCAGGCCCTTTCAGGGGCCTTGATCCTCCACCCAGATTCCGCCCAGGATGTGAGCGGAGAGCGGGCCCACGTTGACGAGGCCGGTTCCCGACATGTCGTTGATCCGCCAGACCGTTCCCCCGCCAGCGGTCCGCGCGGCGAAGTAGATCCGTCCGTAAGAATCCAGCCCCACGCTGGTCACCCCACCAGCGCCGAAGCACAACCCGGCCGGCTGGAATCGCACGAACCCGGCGCCGCTCAGGTCGTTGACTCGGACGATGCTGCACCAATCCGCGATGTAGATGCGGCCTCCGGGATCGATGGCGAGACCGAACGGCGTGCACAGCGGATCGGTCCACCCCGACGTCGGGCCGCAGACGAGGGACAGCTTTCCGGCCCCCGACATGTCATCCACCCGGTCTATTCGTCGCTCCCACGGAGACGACGAGTGAATTCGCCAGGCTCCGTCAAGGTACACGTCTTGGTAGGGAGTCCAGTTCTGCTGCTGAGACGCGGCCAGCTCGGTGAGGCCGCTCCCGCTGATGTTGTCCAAGCGCAGGGTCCGCACGTCATACTCCCGGACGTAGATCCGCCCGAGGCCGTCCACGAATACGCCGACTGGCTGGCACATCTGGTCGGCTGCCGAAAAGTCGAGGCAAGTGCCAGCGCCTCGGGCCTCCTGCCACCCGGCGCCGGTCATGTTGTTGATCCGCACGATGCGATTGTTGAGCCGGTCGGCGATGTAGATGCGATTCTGGACGTCCACTGTGACGTCTGCGGGCCATCGGAACTGGCCCGCTCCCGTGCCCTCCTGTCCGAATGCGGTCACGTTCGCCGTGGCCCCACTCGTCAGCATGTTGTCGATGCGCAGGATCCGGTTGTTGTGAGGGTCGGCCACGTAGATGTGGAGTCCCGGCCACCCGACCTCCACCTTGAATCCCACGAAGCCCCCTATCACGACGCGGCTGGGCATGCCGGTGAAGACGGCCACGACCCGAATGTCCGCGAGGGTGATCCCGTCCTGGAATGCCGGGGCCGCGACCGTGACGCGGGTCCACCCATCGACGCCCGGCGTTGGCTCGATGCGCCCCGCTCCGCACGGCACCGCTTCAACCGCCCCGTTGGACCCCTCGAATTCGATCTGGGGACCCTTGGCGTCGCAGTCGCCGCCGGAACGGAAGTCGAACCCGAAAACCCGTGGCATGGGGCCGTCCGGAAGCGGTGCGAGGCGCACCCCTGCGCGGGCGCCTGGCTTGGCCCCAGCACCCAAGCGGAGCACGATCGCGTTCTGGGGAATTGCTCCTCCGGCGGCAAGGCCGGAGTCGCGGATGAACTCGGCGGCCACCGCACCGGTGCCGCCCGGGTCCTCCAGGAACGGCTGCACTTGCGGACCGGAGCTGCCGGTCGTCGCGGGCGGGGGCGAGGTCACCAGGCGACATCCCGCCAGGGTGGCGAGGGCCAGGGGGGCCAGGCGGCTGAGGGACGGCATGGCGCCTCCAGGGGCCAAGGGTCACCCTCAAGATGAGAATCTGGGGACCGCGCGCAACTCCCGGAACACGTGGTTCCGTGGCGCATCCCCGCGAGCGGGGAGTAGATTCTAGCCTCACTCCTCTCCCGGACTCCGAATGCCCGCCCTGATCGAATGCGTCCCCAATTTCTCCGAAGGCCGTGACCCGGAGGTGATCCGCCGGATCGCCGCCGAGCTCGAGTCGGTCGAGGGGGCCATGCTCCTCCACGTGGACCCGGGCAAGGCGACGAACCGCACGGTGATGACGGTGGCGGGGGAGCCGGGGGCGGTGGCGGAGGCGGCCTTCCGCGCCATCCGCACGGCGGCCGAGCTGATCGACATGCGGAAGCACCACGGGGAGCACCCGCGCATGGGCGCCACCGACGTCTGCCCGCTGGTGCCGATTTCCGGCATCAGCATGCGGGAGACGGCGGACCTGGCCCGGAAGCTCGCGTCGCGCGTGGGGCACGAGCTCAAGATCCCGGTGTACGCCTACGAGGCGGCCCAGCCCGACCCGGCCCGCAAGAACCTGGCAGTCATCCGCGCCAGCGAGTACGAGGGACTCGAGCGGAAGATGAAGGACCCGGCGTGGACGCCGGATTTCGGGCCG
>DAOMFQ010000253.1:0-3497 GCA_035429905.1 Gemmatimonadales bacterium | reverse complement strand
CCGCCTGGCCGAGTGCTCCGAAGGTCAGGGCGTCGCCCGCGGTGAACGCGGCCAGCTGCATGGGCACGTCGATCTCGATGGCTGGCAGGAAGTCCTTGGTCTTTTCGTCGATTCGTCCTGCGCGGCCGGGTGGACGCCGCGCGCGGTCGTCCGTGGGACCGCCGGCCCCGGCGACGTACTCTGGAATCCGGCGGCGGGCACGCTGGATCACGCCGCGCTCGAGGGCGTGGACGCCGCGGTCCATCTCGCCGGGGAAAGCATCGCCGCCGGCCGGTGGACCGCCGAGACCAAGCGGCGGATTCGTGACAGCCGGGTCCTCGGCACCCGCCTCCTCGCCGAGTCTCTCGCCCGGCTCATGCGCCGGCCGCGAGTGCTGGTGACCGCCTCCGCGGTCGGGATCTACGGCGACCGCGGCGACGACATCCTGAACGAGGACAGCCCGCCCGGCTCGGATTTCCTGGCCAGGGTCGGCCAGGAGTGGGAAGCTGCCGCGAAGCCGGCAGCAGAGGCGGGCATTCGCGTGGTGCACCTGCGCTTCGGGATCATCCTGGCACGAGAAGGAGGGGCGCTGCCGCGGATGGTGCGCCCCTTCATGCTCGGCGCCGGCGGCCCGATCGGCTCGGGGCGCCAGTGGATGAGCTGGATCGCATTGGACGATGCGATTGCCGCGGTGCTCGAGGCGCTCCACAACGAGCAGGCGCGCGGTCCGATCAACGCCGTGGCGCCGGGGCCCGTGCGCAACGCTGAATTCGCCGCCGCGCTGGGTGCAGCCCTGCACCGGCCGGCGCTGATTCCCGCCCCGGCGTTCGCGCTGCGCCTGCTGTACGGCGAGATGGCCGACGCCGCGCTCCTCGCCAGCCAGCGCGTCGTGCCGTCCCGGTTGGAGGCCCTCGGCTTCCGGTTCCGCCACCCCGCCCTCCCGGGGGCCCTCGGCGCCATCCTCGGCCGCTGAGCGCCGATGTATCTTTGCGGCATGCCAGCCGCACCGGCGGTCGTCCTCCTCAGCGGAGGGCTCGATTCCGCGACGACGCTCGCCATCGCCCGTGCCCAGGGATTCGCCTGCCGCGCGCTCAGCTTCCGCTACGGCCAGCGGCACGCGCATGAACTCACCTGCGCCGAGGCGGTGGCGCGGCACCTGGGCGCCATCGAACACCGGCTGATCGACATCGACCTGCGGGCATTCGGCGGGTCCGCGCTCACCTCCGAGTTGCCGGTCCCGAAGGACCGCGATGCGGCCGCCCGCTCGACAGGGATCCCAATCACCTACGTCCCCGCACGGAACACCATCTTCCTCTCCTATGCCCTCGGCTGGGCCGAGGTGCTGGGGGCGGCGGACATTTACATCGGCGTCAACGCCGTGGACTACAGCGGCTATCCCGACTGCCGCCCCGAATACATCCAGGCCTTCGAACGGCTCGCCAACCTGGCGACGCGGGCGTCGGTCGAGGGTCGGCGGATGACCATTCACGCGCCGCTCCTCGCCATGACCAAGCCCGAGATCATCACGCGCGGGCTCGAGCTCGGGGTGGACTTCGGGATGACCCAGAGTTGCTACGATCCCACGGCGGACGGCCGCGCCTGCGGCCGGTGCGACGCCTGCCACCTGCGGCTCGACGGCTTTCGGCGCCTTGGCCGCACCGATCCCGCGCGCTACCAGGCCGCATGAGCTACGCCGTCAAGGAGATCTTCTACACGCTCCAGGGGGAAGGCGCCCACGCCGGGCGCCCGGCGGTCTTCTGCCGCTTCGCCGGGTGCAACCTCTGGAGCGGCCGGGAGGCGGACCGGGAGGACGCCACGTGCAACTTCTGCGACACCGACTTCGTGGGGACCGACGGGCCCGGCGGTGGGCGGTTCGCCTCCGCCCAGGAGTTGGCGGCCCGGGTACAGGCAGCCTGGCCGGCAGGCACGGGCCAGGGCACGCCCTACGTGGTGTGCACCGGCGGGGAGCCGCTCCTGCAACTCGATGCGGCGGCGGTGGACGCCTTCCACGCGGCGGGCTTCGAGGTGGCCGTCGAGACCAACGGGACGCAGCCCGCCCCGCCGGGGCTCGACTGGATCTGCGTGAGCCCGAAGGCCGGGGCCCCGCTCGTGCTGCGCGCCGGAGACGAACTGAAACTGGTGTACCCGCAGGCCGGCGCCGAACCGGAGTCCTTCCGGGGGCTGGCCTTCCGCCACCGCTTCCTGCAGCCGATGGATGGGCCGAAGCTTGGGGCGAATACCGCCGCCGCCGCGGCCTACTGCCTGGCCCATCCCGCCTGGCGGCTCAGCCTCCAGACCCACAAGCTCATCGGGCTTCCCTGACCCCGGACCCCCGGCCCCATGCACGGATACTCTGACCGCATCAACCACGCGCTCGCCTTCGCGGCCAAGTATTACGGCGCCGCCGAAGGGCCGGAGCGGACCATGGCCTACCTGGCCCATCCGGCCAACATCGCCATCATCCTGGCCCGGTACGGCTGCGAGGACCTCACGCTCGTGGCGGGCATCCTCCACCGCGTGCTTGAAGAGGCGACTCCCCGGAATCGGGCGGAGCTGGAGGGGAAAGTCCTGGAGAAATTCGGCCCGGTGGTCCTGGCCACTGCCTGCGAGGTCCTCGAGCCCCGGCACGATGCGCTGGGCCGGCTCCGCGCCTGGCGCACCTGCAAGCGGGAATTCCTGGTCCAGATCGCGGACGCCGAGCCGCGCGGCCTCGACATCTGCGCGGCGGACGAGCTGCACAACTGCGGGGCGGCCATCCGCGTCGTGCGCCGGCTGGGGGCGGAGTACCTGCACGCCGACCCGGACGCCTCCCCAGGCGACACTCTCTGGTGGTTCAACTCGATCGCCCGCCACCTGGAGTCCCGCCGCGAGTGGCGCAACCGCGCCATGCTCGACGAGCTCACGGCCATGACGCGCGAGCTTGCCGTCCTGCTCCAGCTCGGACACGAGTAAGGCAGCAGGCGGCCCGCCTTGGCGGGCCGCCTCCTCTCCCGGTATTATTGGCGATGGATCACTCCGTGGCCGCCTCCGCGCTCGGCACTCTCCCCAGCGCCTTCGCGGCAGCCATCCGGCTGTCCCGCAGCGACGCGGAACTCTTCGAACGCTGCCGCGACGCCCTCGTCGGCCGGTTCAACTCCACCGCCATCTGGTTCGACATCTCGACGCCCGTGAGCGCCGTGCCCCGCATCGGGCCGCGCGAGGCGTGGGACACCGCCGTCCAGGTGGCGCGAATCCGGAGCGGCGAGACCGAGGTCGTCATCAGCGCCGGTCCGGAACTGGCCGAGCGGCTGCGCAGCGTGGCCCTCCCGCTCGCCCACGGGCTCTCGGTCGTGGTCGAGATGCGCAGCGTCCTGATGGAGCGCCAGTCGGCGCTCGACGACGCGACCTTCCAGCTCCGGGCGCTCCGGCAGGTGGCCCGGCTGTTGAGTTCGGTGCACTCCTCGGCGGAAACCGAGCAGCTCATCCTCGATTTCATGGCCGAGGTGTTCTTCACCTGGTGGGCCTGCCTCCTGCGCCCG
>DAOMFQ010000252.1:0-3506 GCA_035429905.1 Gemmatimonadales bacterium | reverse complement strand
AGATTGCGCGGGCGGGCACTCCTGCCGACACTTCCCCGTCGCAGCTCCACACCCCAACCAGGATCGCTGATGTCGCACCGCATCGGCCCGCGCCCCGGCGTGGCCCTCCTTCTTGCGCTCTTCTTCATGGCCTGCGGGGAGCGCACGCCGGCTGCCGAGCGGCCGAACTTCCTCCTGATCGTGGCCGATGACATGGGCTATGCGGACATCCCCGCCTTCGGCGGCGATGTCCCCACGCCCAACCTCGACGCGCTGGCGGCCCGCGGGCTCCGCGCCACGAGCTTCTACGTCAACCCGACCTGCTCCCCCACCCGATCCACCATGCTCACCGGCGTGGACAACCACCAGGCGGGCCTCGGCAACATGGCGGAGTTCCTGGGTCCGGAGCAGCTGGGAAAGCCTGGTTACGAGGGCCACCTCAACGCCCGAGTGGTGACGGTTGCCACCCTGTTGCGCGATGCCGGCTACCACACCTACATGGCGGGGAAGTGGCACCTCGGCGAGGACTCCGCCAGCTGGCCCGCCGCCCAGGGGTTCGAGCGGGACTTCACCCTGCTGCAGGGGGGCGGGAGCAACTGGTCCGACATGAAGTACCCGAACCCCGCCCACCCGCACCTCACCTTCACGCGCAATGGCGCGCTGGTGGACTCGCTTCCCCCCGACTACTACTCGTCGACCGCCTACGCCGATTTCCTGATGCAGGCCATCGACGAGCAGCGCGCCGACGGGAAGCCGTTCTTCGCCTACCTCTCCTTCCAGGCGGTCCATAGCCCCTTCGCGGCCAGGGACGAGTTCCTCCAGCGATTCGACGGCTGGTATCGCGAGGGGTACGACAGCGTGCGCGCCGCCCGCACGGCGCGGATGAAGGCCATGGGCATCATCCCCGGCGATGCATCGCCGTTTCCCGGCCTGCCCACCGTCCCCGCCTGGGCCACCCTCTCGCCGGACCAGCAGACCCTCTCGGCCAGGCGCATGGCGGTGTACGCGGCGATGCTGTCCGAAATGGATGCGGAGATCGGCCGGGTGCTCCAGCACCTGGCCGACCTGGGCGAGCTGGACAACACGGTCGTCTTCTTCCTCTCGGACAACGGCGCCGAGTTCATCGAGCTCTCGGACCTCGTGGGCCGGGCCTTTTCTCCTGCCGCCAAGGCGTGGATGGAACAGAACTTCGACTTCCGCCCCGAGCATTGGGGGCAGCCGGGCTCGGTGGTGGACTACGGCCCCGCCTGGGCCCAGGCCAGCTCCGGCCCGCTCCGGCTCTTCAAGGCTTACCCAACCGAAGGCGGGATCCGCTCGCCGCTCATCGTGGCGGGTCCGGGCGTCGCCGCCCGGGGCGGGACCAACGGCTCCTTCCTCGACGTGTCGGACCTGGTGCCCACCATGCTCGAGATGGCCGGAGCCACGCGGCCCACGGCGCGGGCCGGCGTGCCCCTCGCGCCGCTTGCCGGGCGGAGCATGGTGCCGGTGCTGTCCGGGGCGGCCCCCTCGGTGCGGGGAGCCGATGACTGGCGCGGCTGGGAGCTCTTCGGCAACCGCGCCCTGCGCCAGGGGGACTGGAAGCTGCTGTCGCTCATGCCGAGCGCCGGCGGCACCGGCAACTGGGAGCTCTACAACGTGGCCATCGACCCCGGTGAGGTGCACGACCAGGCCGCTGCGGAGCCCGCCCGCCGGGACGCGATGATCCGCCTCTGGGAGCAGTACGCCGCCGACAACGGAGTCATCCTGACGGGCGACGGCCCGTTCGCGCCCCCCGCCAAGCACTGACCCGACCTCCTCCCATATATTGAGGGGGCGGCCCACCAGGGCCGCCCCCTCTGCGCTGGGCCTTGCAATCGGCCCCGATGAGGCTTCCTTCACGGTAGCTTCCGTTCCCCTTCTAACGGAGGCACCTAGGCTCCAGCGTCACCCCGCGCCGTGCGGGGGTCGTTGGACCACCGCAGTCGGACTCTCGCACGACGCCCGGCCAGCCCCCGGCCAGGAGCGCAGCATGCGTACGATCCGTCTCCCTCGCCTCGCTTTCACGCGCGCGGCCCTCCGCTCGCCCCTCCGCCTCGCCCTGACCGGCCTCGCCCTCGCGACGATGTCGACCGTCGCAAAGGCCCAGGACTCCGCCCAAGCCCGTCCCACGGGGCTCCCCAAGGGCGTCGAGTGGACCTTCAACCTCGACGCCGGCATCGGCGGGTTCGGCTTCGCGAATTCCCTCTACACGAATGTCCGGCCCGATCCCTCCGGCGACCTGAGCGACAACTGGGCGGAGAGCTACGTGAAGCCCGCGCTGACCGGCACGGTGGGGCTCGGCAAGAGCACCCTCTACGCCGGCCTGAGCGCGGTGGGCGAGCGCACCTTCGCCGCGCCACCGCCGCTGGTGGGGGTGGAGGCCGCCTCCTTCGGTCCCGAGGACCTCTACATCGGCTGGCGCTCGGGCACCTCCGTGGGCAAGGCCACCGACCTCCTCGACCTGAGCGTGGGCCGCCAGAAGTTCACGATCGGCCACGGCATGCTGCTGTGGGATGGCGCCGCCGAGGGCGGGAGCCGCGGCGGCTTCTGGAGCAACGCGCGCAAGGCGTGGGCGTTCGCCGGCCTGGCGCGCGTCACCCAGAAGGTCCACCACCTGACCGCGTTTTATGTGGACCGCAACGGCATCCCGGAGTTCGACGAGAACGCCCGCGCCTTCGGCGCCAACTACGACCTGGTCCTCAACGAGCAGTCCACCTTCGGCGCCAGCTGGTTCCAGACGCTGTCCGACAGCGTGCCCGACCGCGACGGCCAGAACGTGTTCAACCTGCGCGCCTACACCGCCCCGCTCCGGTCGATTCCCGACCTGGCCTTCGAGGCCGAGTACGCCTACGAGACGAACGGGAGCCTGGTGTCCTCGAACGCGTGGACCGTCCAGGTGGGGTACACGCTGAGCAAGGCGGCGTGGACCCCGACCTTTTCGTACCGCTACGCCTTCTTCCAGGGGGACGACCCCGCGACAGCCGAGAATGAGGCCTTCGACCCGCTCTTCCCCGGCTTCTACGACTGGGGCACCTGGTGGCAGGGGGAGATTGCCGGCGAGTACTTCGTGGCCAACTCGAACCTCGTCACCAACCAGCTCCGGGTGAGCCTGGTGCCGAGCGACCGCCTGGGCACCGGGCTCATCGCGTACTACTTCCAGTTCGACCAGCCGGGCGCGGTGGGCCCGGGCGTCACCTCGAAGGACATCGCCGGGGAAATCGACGCCTACGCCGACTGGAAGGCCAACTCCAACTTCACGATCAGCGTCGTCGCGGCCTTCGCCAACCCGGGCGCCGGGGTGGCGCAGGCGTACGACCGCACCGAGAACTTCGTCTACGGGATGCTGTTCGTGGCGTACGCCTACTGAACGGAGCGGGAGGCTACGATGATCGGCCAGACCGCGCGCCCCCTCCAGCGGCGCGCCCTGATGGTGGACGACGAGCTCGGCCGGACGGACAGCGCCGGGGGGCGTGCCGTGCACGCGCTTGCCGACGAGCTCCGGGCCCGCG
>DAOMFQ010000251.1:0-3508 GCA_035429905.1 Gemmatimonadales bacterium | reverse complement strand
AAGGCGATGGCGGTGCTGGCGAGCATGGCACTGCTGCTGACCTATCTGGCCGTTTGCCTCGCGGCACTGCAATTTCGCTACAGGCGCTCGCCTGTCCCTGGCAGCTTCCGGGCGCCCGGTGGGCCGACGGTGGCGCTGCTCGCCTCGGCGGTTGTGATCTGGGTGCTGGCGCACTCGACCCGAAAGGAAACGGTGGGCATGGCGGCGCTCATTGCGGCGGCCATCGCCTACTTCCTCCTGCACCGGCGATTCGTTCGCCGGGGTGGCGCCCATGGCTGAACCGCTTCCGCGCCTCGTCGCAGCCCTCGCCGATCGGTATCTCATCGAGCGGGAGCTCGGCCAGGGCGGCATGGCCACGGTGTACCTCGCCCAGGACCTGAAGCACGACCGCAAGGTGGCGCTCAAGGTCCTGAGGCCGGAGCTCGCCGCCGTGATCGGCGCCGAGCGGTTCGTGGTGGAAATCAAGACCACCGCCGCGCTGCAGCACCCGCACATCCTGCCGCTCTTCGACTCGGGCACCGCCGACAGCTTCCTTTACTACGTGATGCCGTTCATCGACGGCGAGACCCTCCGTGCCAAGCTCGACCGCGAAACACAACTGGGCATCGACGAGGCGGTGAAGATCACCGTGGCCGTGGCGGACGCGCTGGACTACGCCCACCGCCACGGCGTGATCCACCGCGACATCAAGCCGGAGAACATCCTGCTCCACGACGGCCGGCCAATGGTGGCGGACTTTGGGATCGCGCTGGCCCTGAGTGCCGCCGCCGGCGGCCGGATGACCGAATCCGGCATGTCCCTCGGCACGCCCCACTACATGAGTCCCGAGCAGGCCACCGCCGAGAAGGACCTCTCGGCCCGCTCCGATATCTATTCGCTCGGCAGCGTGCTCTACGAGATGCTGACCGGGAATCCGCCGCACACCGGGGCCTCGGCGCAGCAGATCATCATGAAGATCGTGACCGAGGAGGCGGCGCCGGTCACCAAGCTGCGGAAGGCGGTGCCGCCCAATGTGGCGGCGGCGCTGAGCAAGGCGCTGGAGAAGCTCCCCGCGGACCGGTTCGCGAGCGCCAAGGAATTCGCCGACGCGCTCTCGAGCGCGTCCTACACGCGCCCGATGACCGGGTTTGCCGCGGGCGCTACTCCCGCCGACGGCCGCTGGCGTCGGGTGGCCATCGCGGCGGGGGCCGTGGCGGTCGCCTGTGCCGCGCTCGCGCTCTGGGGCTGGCTCCGGTCCGAAGCGCCACGGCCGGTGACGCGATACGGCCTGGCCTTCGCCGACGCGCAGGTCCCGCGCGGCACCCTGGCGCTGAGCCCGGACGGCTCACGCTTGGTATATGAAGGGCCGGGCGACAGCGCCGGCGGGCAACTCTGGGTCAAGGAGCGGGACCGTTACGACGCCACGCCCCTTGCCGGGACGGCCAACGCGGAGAACGTCTCCCTCTCCCCGGACGGGAAGTGGGTGCTGTTCGTCCAGAACTATCAGTTGAAGAAGATGCCCGTCGTGGGTGGAGCGGCCACCATCCTCGCGGACTCGGTGCAAAACGGCGGCCAGGCCTGGTTGGACGATGGCACCATCATCTACACCTCCAGGTCGTTCACGCTGATGCGAGTCTCCGAAGCGGGCGGCGCGGCGGCGGTGGCGTGGAAGTCCGACACGGCCAACCGGTACGATGCACTGCCCACGGCGCTGCCCGGCTCCCGGGGAGTGCTGTTCACCGAATGCACGAACGGTTGCCTGACGGCGGACCTCTGGGTGCTCGACCTCAAGTCTGGCCGCGCCAAGCACCTCCTTCCCGGCTCCCGCCGTGGGTGGTACCTCCCGACCGGAGACCTCGTGTACGTCGGTCCGGACGGCACCATGTTCGCCGCCCGCTTCGACCTCAAGGCCCTGGAGGTGCGAGGCACCCCGGTCCCGGTGTTGAGCGGAATCGCCCTGGTCGTGGGGATCATCCCCCTCGTGACTGTGTCCGCGAACGGGACGCTGGTCATGCAAGGCGGCCGCGATGTCGGAACTCTCATACCATCCCATCGGATGGTCTGGGTGGACCGCACCGGCGCGGCGACGCCCGTCGATACGAACTGGACATTCCAACTCGCGCAGGGGGGAGGCAACCCCGGGTGGGCGCTTTCCCCGGATGGGACACGGCTGGCCATTGGACTCTACGCGAGTTCCGGCGACAATATTTGGATCAAGCAACTTCCGACGGGTCCGCTCTCGCGCCTGACCTTCGACTCCACCGATGAACAGCGGCCCCGCTGGTCACCCGACGGTCGGTTTGTGACCTATACCAAGCGTGACAGCACCCTCCGCCAGCGCCGGGCCGATGGCACCGGTTCCCCTGAGACCATTCTGGTCCTGCCGGGCACGATCAACGAGGGGCGCTGGTCGCCGGACGGCAAGTGGTTGCTTGCGCGGATCGGAGGGGCGATCGGAAGAGCTGGAGATCGGGACATCGTCGGCATCAGGCCGGGGGTGGACAGTGCCCCGATCCCGATTGCCGCCAATCCCGGGTACGATGAGACGGCTCCGTCGCTGTCGCCCGACGGCAAGTGGCTGGCGTATCAGTCGGACGAGACCGGCCGGACAGAAGTGTATGTGCGGCCCTTCCCCAACACCGATGGCGGGAAGTGGCAGGTGTCTGTGGACGGAGGGCAAGCCCCGCTCTGGGCGCACAGTGGCCGGGAGCTCTTCTTTGTGGACGGCGCTCGGAACATGGTGACGGTGCCGGTGACGGCGGGTGCCGCCTTCCAGCCCGGTCAGCCCCACGTGCTCTTCCGGCTCAGCGACGACATGTACCTGGGCAATCCCGAGTACTACACGCCCTTCGACATCAGCCCGGACGACACCCGCTTCATCATGGCGCGCCGGGTGCAGACCGCGGCGGAAGCGAAGCCCACCTTCCTGCTGGTCGATAACTGGTTCGAAGAACTCAAGGAGCAGGTGAAGAAGTGACGGATTCGTTTTCTCGCCTCGCCGCCGCCCTGTCCGACCGCTACCGCATCGAGCGGGAGCTCGGCCAGGGCGGCATGGCCACCGTCTACCTCGCGCAGGACCTGAAGCACGACCGCAAGGTGGCGCTCAAGGTCCTGAAGCCGGAGCTGGCCGCCGTGATCGGCGCCGAGCGCTTCGTGGTCGAAATCAAGACCACCGCCGCACTTCAGCATCCGCACATCCTGCCGCTCTTCGACTCCGGCACCGCCGACGGCTTCCTGTATTACGTGATGCCGTTCATCGACGGCGAGACGCTCCGGAGCAAGCTCAATCGCGAAACGCAGCTGGGCATCGACGAGGCCGTGAAGCTCACGGTCGCCGTCGCCGACGCCCTCGACTACGCGCACCGCCATGGCGTGATCCACCGCGACATCAAGCCCGAGAACATCCTGCTCCACGACGGCCGGCCGATGGTGGCCGACTTCGGCATCGCCCTGGCGCTCTCGGCGGCCGCGGGCGGCCGGATGACCGAGACCGGCATGAGCCTCGGCACGCCGCACTACATGAGCCCCG
>DAOMFQ010000250.1:0-3518 GCA_035429905.1 Gemmatimonadales bacterium | reverse complement strand
CCATCCGCCCCCTCGGGCTCGAGCGGAGTCCGGTGGCGGCGCGGCTCGCCGCCGACCGCGGCATCCCGGTCGTGCTCGCCTGTGTGGGTACCCTGCCGGTGCGAACGGAGGGCGTGGACATCGTCCTCATCAGTCAGGTGGCGCACCACCTGTCCGCCCCGGCGGCGACGGCGCTGTTCCGCGCGGCGAGCGCGGTGGCCCGCCTCGGCGTGGTGGTCGCCGACCTCCGGCGTTCGGCGGTGGCGATGGCGGCATTCCGGATCGGGAGCGCGGCGCTGGGGTTCGACGCCGTGACCCGCGCCGACGGGATCACCTCGGTGCGCCGCGGGTACCACCGGGACGAACTGGCCGACCTCATCGCCCGCGCCGGCCAGGCCGCGGAGGTCCTCCACCGGCCAGGGTTCCGGCTGGTGGCCACCTGGCGGACCCGCTGATGCGCACCGTGGACCGCCTCCTCGTCCGCGCCCCGGCGGAGCCGATGTTCGAGGCAGCCGCAAACGTCGAGCGCTGGCCGGAGCGGCTGGCGCACTACCGCTGGGTGCGGTTCGGCCAACGCCGCCCGGACGGAGGCGTGGTCGAGATGGCGGCGGTCCGGCCGTTCGGCCCGCTGGCCTGGCCGGTCTGGTGGGAATCGGAGATGTGGATCGATCGTGCGAGGCTGGAAGTCCGCTACCGTCACCTTCGCGGCGTCACGGCGGGGATGGACGTCACCTGGCGGCTCGAGCCGCGCGGCAAGGAGACCGACGTGACCATCGTGCACACCTGGCGGGGCCCCGCCTGGCCGCTCATCCGCGTGCCTGCGGCGAACTGGGTCATCGGCCCGGTGTTCGTGCACGGCATCGCATCGCGGACGCTCGCCGGGCTGGCGCGCACCGTGGAGTCCGGGCATGGGTGAACCGCGCCGGGTGGTCATCACCGGCATCGGCGCCGTCACGCCGATCGGCATCGGGGTCGAAGGGCTCTGGGACGGGCTCCGGGCGGGGACCTCGGCCGTCCGCACGATCACCCGGTTCGATCCGGAGCCGTTCCGCACCCGGATCGCCGCGCAGGTGGATGACTTCCACGCCACCGACCATCTCGAGGAACGGAAGGCGCGCCGCATCGATCGCTTCGGGCAGTTCACCGTGGCCGCCACCCGGCTGGCGATCGAGAACGCCGAACTCGACCTCGACCGGGAAGATCGCGACCGCACCGGGGTGATGATGGGCACGGCGCTCGGCGGGGTCGGGATGGCCGAGAGTCAGCACGCGCGGTATGTGGAGGGCGGCATCCGGGCGGTGGACCCGGCGCTCGCCCTGATGGTGTTCGCGGGGGCGGCGAGCTGCAACGTGGCCATCGAGTTCGGCGTGTCCGGGCCCAACAGCACCAACGGGATGAGTTGCGCCTCGGGCACCATCGCCATCGGCGACGGCTTCCGCGCCATCCGGCGCGGCGATGCCGACGTGATGCTGGCCGGGGGCGCGGAGGCGCCGCTGGCGCCGCTCAGCTTCGGCGCCTTCGCGATCATCCGGGCCATGTCCACCCGCAACGACGACCCCGGCACCGCGAGCCGCCCCTTCGACGCCGGGCGGGACGGGTTCGTGATGGGCGAGGGCGCCGCGGTGCTGGTGCTGGAGGAGCGGAGCCGCGCGCTGGCGCGCGGGGCCCGCATCTACGCCGAGGTGTGCGGCTACGGCATCACCAACGACGCCCATCACATGACGGCGCCTCGCCCCGACGGCACGCACGCGGTGCGCGCCATGCGGCAGGCGCTGTTGGAAGCCGGGGCGGAGGCCCGGACGGTGGGGTACGTCAACGCCCACGGCTCCTCGACGCCCCTCAACGACTCGACGGAGACCGGCGCCATCAAGCAGGTCTTCGGGAGCCATGCCGCGCACCTGGCTGTCAGCGGCACCAAGGGCTTCTACGGACACGCCCTCGGGGCGAGCGGCGCCATCGAGGCCGCCATCTGCGCCCTGGCCAGCCAGCGGGGGTGGCTCCCCCCGACCATCAACCTCCACACGCCTGACCCGGCCTGCGACCTCGACTATCTTGCGGCCGGCGGCCGCGCGGCGCGGCCGGAGTACCTGATGAGCAACTCGTTCGGGTTCGGCGGGATCAACGCGGCGCTGGTGCTGCGGCGCGCCGACTGATTAGATTCGCCGCTGTCCGGACGGCCCCACTCCCCGAATCGCGAGGTAGCAGGATGCATCAGATGACCCGTCGGCTGGTCGCCGAATTCCTCGGCACGTTCATGCTCGTCTTCTTCGGCGCCGGCGCCATCATGTCCAAGAGCTTTCCCAAGGGCGACTTCGGGATGCTGGGGATCGCGTTCGCCCATGGGCTGGCTCTGGCCATCGGCATCACGGCCACGATGGCCATCTCGGGCGGGCACCTGAATCCGGCGGTCACGGCCGGCATGACGGCCATCCGGCGGATCGATCCGAAGACCGCCCTCCTCTACATCCTCGCGCAGCTCCTCGGCGCAACGATCGCGGCCCTGGCGCTCAAGTCGCTGCTGCCCCCGGGGGTCACGAAGGTCCTGGCACTCGGCACGCCGTCGATCGCCTCCACCATCACCCTGGGCCAGGCCATCACGATCGAGACCATCCTCACCTTCTTCCTGATGAGCGCGGTGATGGGCACCGCGGTGTCGCCGGCCGCGCACAAGATCGGCGGGTTCGGGGTCGGCCTCACGCTGGTGATCGGCATCCTGTTCGGCGGCCCGCTCACGGGCGCGGCGCTGAACCCGGCCCGCGCCTTCGGCCCCGCGCTCATCTCGGGGCAGTGGGTCAGCCAGGGCGTGTACTGGGTCGGCCCGATCCTCGGCGCGCTGCTGGCGGCCTTCCTCTGGGAGAAGCTGCTCCTGCCCAAGGCGACCGACTGACGCCGTGCGATGGACACGAAATCGAACGGCCCTCCGGATGTCCGGAGGGCCGTTTTCCTTGCTGTCCTGACTGCACCGGTCACCCGTCTCCGCCTGCCCGCTTCCCCGCCTCCCGCAGCGCCCGTGCCGCCCTGGCCCACAGCGTCGTCGCATATCCGAGATAGATCACCGCCGCCACCACGTAGGCGGCGAGGAGGAACCCCCCGTTCTGTGGCGTCTCAAACGGCATCGCCGGCCCCCGCGCGCAGATTGTCCACCCGCGCCAGCCCGTAGCGCAGCGTCAGGAACCCGAGGTAGAGCAGCGTGAAGGCGGCCATTCCCGAGAGCAGGGCCCGCAGCATCTCGGGCGGCATCGAGGGCGCGCTCGGCTTGAGCAGCACCGGCTGGGGGTGCAGCGTCCGGAAGAGGTACACGCTCAAGTGGATGAACGGCACCAGCACGAGCCCCATGATGCCGACCACCGCACTGAACCGGGCCCGCTCCCCGCGGTCCTGCACCGCGGCCCGGAGCGCGAGATACCCCACGAAGAGGAAGAAGAGGAAGAGCGTCAGGGTGAGCCGCGCGTCCCAGGTCCACCAGGTGCCCCAGACCGTCTTGCCCCAGATCGGGCCGGTCGTCAGCATGACGAGCGAGAAGGCGATGCCGACCTCCG
>DAOMFQ010000249.1:0-3532 GCA_035429905.1 Gemmatimonadales bacterium | reverse complement strand
GGTCAGGATGACCGGGTCGCGCCACCACGCCTTGTAGTTGGCCAGGTCTTCCTTCGTGATGAGTCCGCCGCTCCGTTCCATTTCCTCCACGATCAGGTCCGCCGTCTTCCCGGCGTAGAAGCCCGCCGCCCCCTTGTCGCGGATCCGCTCGAGGGTCTTGCCGAGGTCGCGCTGGACCAGGATGGTGCCCGGCCGGGGCGGCGCGTTGCCGGGGAGGAATTGCGCGCGGGAGGCAGGGAAGAGGAAGAGCCGGGACATCTCGTCGCCGATCGATTCATACCTGAAGCTGTCGACCAGGAATCCGTCGTTGGCCAGCCTGATGGCGGGGTTGATGACCTGCTCGAACGGCAGGCGCCCGAAGCGCTGGTGCATTTCGAGGAGGCCGGCCGGGGAGCCGGGCACCGCGGCCGCCAGCGCGCCGGTCACGCTCAGGTCGTTCGGGTCGCCGTCGGGATCGAGGTACATGTCGCGGCTGGCGCCCGACGGCGCCATCTCGCGGTAGTCGAGCGCGTACGTGGCGCCGTCCGCCGTCCGGTACAGCAGGAATCCGCCACCGCCGATGTTGCCCGCCTCCGGATGGACCACCGCCAGCGCGAAGCCCACCGCCACCGCGGCGTCGATCGCGTTGCCGCCCTGCTGGAGAATGTCGACGCCGACCTGGCTGGCCAGCGGGCTGCCGGTGACGACGACCGCCTTGTCGGCCGCGGTGATGCGGTCCTGGCCGGCGTATTTCCACCCGGTCGAGACGCCCGCCGGCCGGGGTCCGGCGCAGGCGGACACGAGCACGGCAAGCGCGATCGCGTGTGGGGAACGGCGCACGGGATTCCTCGGTGGCAGGGAATGGCGGGGAGGAGGTTGCCCCGGAGCGAATGGCTGCCCTAATTTAGCGAGATCTCGCCCGTGGCAAGCCTTCTTCCTCATTCACCGGTCCAGGTGCCCCCGTGCGCGACCCCAGGCTCACCGAGCGGCGCAATCCGCGCACCGCGGCCATCGACACCGCGAGCAGCCTCGAGATCGTGGACCTCATGGCGGCGGAAGACGCCGGCGTGCCGGCCGCCGTGGCCCGCGCACGCGAACCGATCGCCCAGACCATCGACCTGATCGAGGCCGCCTTCCGTGCCGGGGGGCGGCTTTTCTATGTCGGCGCCGGCACCAGCGGCCGGCTCGGCGTGCTCGACGCCTCGGAATGCCCGCCCACCTTCGGCTCGCCGCCGGAGATGGTGCAGGGGATCATCGCCGGCGGGCTCCCGGCGCTGGTCAAGTCCATCGAGGGCGCGGAGGACGACCTCAACGCCGGCATCGCCGCCATCGACGAACGGCGCGTGAACGACCAGGACGTGGTGGTGGGCATCGCCGCGAGCGGCACCACGCCGTTCGTCCGCGCGGCGCTGGGCCGTGCGCAGACGCTCGGCGCCCGCACTGTCTTCCTCAGCTGCACCGAGCCGCCGCAACTGATGCGAGATACCTGCGACGTCTGCATCACGGTGCCGGTGGGGCCCGAGGTGGTGACCGGCTCCACGCGGCTCAAGGCGGGCACCGCCACCAAGCTGGTGCTCAACCTGCTCACCACCGGCGCCATGATCCGGCTCGGCAAGACCTACGGCAACCTGATGGTGGACCTGCAGGTGCGGAACCAGAAACTGTCCGATCGCGGCGAGCGGATCGTCATGGAGGTGGGCGGGGTGCCGCGCGAGATGGCGAAGACGGCGCTCGCGGCATCGGGCGGCAGCGTGCGCACCGCCATCGTCATGCTGCGCGCGGGGGTGGGCCGCGAGGAGGCGGAGCGGCGCATCGCGGAGGCCAAGGGACGGCTGCGCCCGATCCTCGGCGATCCCGCCCCGGTGGAGCCGCACTGATGGAGCGGCCTTCGCTCATGGTGGGTCTGATGTCGGGCACCTCGCTCGACGGGATGGATGCGGCGCTGGTGCGCCTCGAGGGACCGACCAGGGCGACGCTGCTGGCCTTTGCAACCCGGCCCTACGACGGGGAGGAGCGGGCGGAGCTCCGCGCCGCGCTCGAGGGGCGGGCGGCGGCGCCGGCGTTGGCGCGGCTCCACGTGCGGATTGCCGACTGGGCGGCGGAAGCGGTCCAGGCGGTGCTGCACGCAGGCGGCACCCGGGCCGACGCGCTCGACGGCATCGCATTCCCGGGGCAGACCATCTGGCACGAGCCGCCGGTGGTGAGCTGGCAGCTGGGTGAGCCCGCCGTGCTCGCCGAGGCGTTCGGGGTGCGGGTGGTGAGCGGCTTCCGGGCGCGGGACGTGGCGGCGGGCGGGCAGGGCGCCCCGCTGGTGCCGATGGCCGACCTGCTTCTCTTTGCCGATGCGAAGCAGGACCGCATTCTGCTCAACCTGGGTGGCATGGCCAACCTGACGCTGGTGCCCGGCGGCGGGCGCGAGGCCGGCGCGCTGGCGTTCGACACCGGCCCGGGGATGGCCATCATCGACGCCGTGGCGCACCGGGTGGACGACAAACTCACCTGCGACCTCGACGGCCGGCTCTCCGCGGCGGGCCGCGTGAACGAGCAGGTGCTCGCCGAATTGCTCGCGGACCCCTACTTCAGGGCCGATCCCCCCAAGAGCACCGGCCGCGAACATTTCGGCGATGCCTACGCCGGCGCACTGCACGTCAAGGTGCCGGGTGCCGACGGCGTGGCCACGGCGGTGGAACTCACCGCGCGCTCCATTGCGGACGCGGTCCATCGGTGGACCAGGGGCGCCGGCGAGCTGGTGGCCAGCGGCGGCGGCGTGCATCACCCCGGGCTGATGGCGGCGCTGGGCAGGCATCTGGCGCCGATGCCGGTGCGCGACTTCGATACCCTCTTCTTCGATGGCGACGCCAAGGAGGCGGTGGCCTTCGCCCTCCTCGGATACCTGACCCTGCACGGCCAGCCCGGCAACCTCCCCGCCGCCACCGGCGCGCGGGGCTCCCGCGTCCTCGGCTCGATCACCCCTCCGTGAACGTCGGCCGCCTGATCCTCCCCGCGCTCCGCTGGCGGGACGACACCGGCTTTGCCCACGAGGCGGGGGTCATCGATGCGGCACTGAACTTCGGCGCGGGCGGCTTCATCTTCTTCGGCGGCCGGCCGGAGGCGGTGCGGACGCTGACCACGGAGTTGCAGGAACGCGCGGGGCGCCCGCTCCTCCTGGCCTCGGACCTCGAGCGCGGGGCGGGGCAGCAGTTCCCGGGGCTCACCGAGTTCCCGCCGCCTGGGGCATTGGCCGCGTTGGACAATCCAGATGTGATCAGCGCTGCGGCGACCACCACCGCACGCGAGGCGCTCGAGCTCGGCCTCAATTGGGTGCTGGCGCCCGACGCCGATCTCGACATCGAACCGGCGAACCCCATCGTGCAGACGAGGTCGTTCGGCGCCGAGCCGGCCGCGGTGAGCGCCGCCGTGGCCACCTGGGTCACCGCCTGCCAGGATGCGGGGGCGCTGGCCACGATCAAGCACTTTCCGGGGCACGGGCGCACCAAGAGGGACAGCCACGACGAGGAGCCGACGGTGGACGCCGACCCCGCGGCCCTCGCGG
>DAOMFQ010000248.1:0-3557 GCA_035429905.1 Gemmatimonadales bacterium | reverse complement strand
GCTTCCTGGGCGTCGAGCGCGGCCTCGATTTCCGCGGTGTTCGCGGGGAAGAAGGCGCTGAGCACCGCCGCCGACGCGCCGCCGATGGCGGCCGAGACCGGCAGATGCTCGCCCCGGCCGTGGTGACCGTGGCGGTGGCCTCCGTGGCCACGGCCGCGGCCGTCATTGTCATCCGCCTCCTCAGCGGCCCGGAACTGCGCCATCCCCAGGTACGCGTACAAGCGAGCCTGGTCGATCGCCACCCGGTCGGCCAGTGAGGTGGCCAACTCGTTCCAGCTCGCCGTGGCCCCGGCGTCCTTGGCGCGATGATCCAGGGGTGTCACGTCGACTTGTTGGGCGCCCGAGACCGCCGGCGCGGTTTGCGGGTCCTCGCAGCCAGCGAACAGCAGCGCCCCCGCAACGATGGCGAGCATTCCAGCACGGTGGTTCACGATCCCCTCCTTGTAATGGTGGTGACGGCCTCGGGGCGACGGCGGCTCCTCCGCCGCTGGAGCGTCCTCTAGCGACGACCCTCCCCGAGCGTACATTGGACGACTAACCCGGTCGCATTACTCCGCCGTCACCCAGCCGTCACTCCGGCGTGCCATCCGCCGTCACCCGCTGTCCGGGGGCACGGAATGATCGAACTTCGGACCCTCGGCACCCTGGAAGTCCGGCACCGGGGCGAACCCGGTCCCGGGCCTAACACCCTCCAATCCAAGCGGTTGGTCCTGCTCGCCTACCTCGCCGCCGCCCCCGCCGGCGGCTTTCGCCGCCGCGACACCCTCCTCGGCCTCTTCTGGCCCGAACTCGACCACGAGCACGCCCGGGGGTCCCTGCGTCAGGCCCTCCACACCCTTCGAAAGGCCCTCGGGGACTGCGCCATCGTCACCCGCGGCGAGAGCGAAATCGGCCTCGACCCGACCGTGGTCACCTCCGACGTCCGTGCGCTCGAGGCGCACCTGGCCGACGGCGATCCCGTCGTGGCACTCTCCCACTATCGGGGCGACTTCCTCGAAGGGGTGTTCGTCGCCGACGCGTCGCCCGAGCTGGAGGAGTGGATCTCGGCGGAGCGTCTCCGGCTTCGCCGCGTGGCGGCGAAGGCCGCCTGGGCGGCCGCCGAGCGGCCGTCCGGCCGCGGCGAGACGGGGCAATACGTGCGGCGCGCGGTGCTGCTCAGCGGCGACGACGAGGCGGCCCTGCGCAGGGGCATTGCCCTGCTCGACCGCATGGGGGACCGCGCTGCGGCAGCGGCCCTGTTCGAGGAGTTTGCGCACCGCGTGGCGCGCGACCTGGACGTCGAACCTTCGGTCGAGAGCCAGGCCGCCATGCAGGCGGTGCGGACGCGGAAAGCGATCCCCAATGCGCCCGAAGCGCCGTCGCCTGCGCCCGCGGCAGCAGCCGCGCTTCTAGACACCTCACCCCCGACACATCCGCATCCCCGCCGGCGATTCCTGATTGGCGCCGGCATCGGCATCCTGGTGACCCTCACCGTCGCCGCGGTGCTCGGCCTCCGACGTCCAACGGACGCTCCCGCGCGCTCGAGTCCGGTCGCCATCGTGCCATTTCGCGCCGCGGAAGCAGACTCGTCCCTCGCGTGGCTGCACGAAGGGATCGTGGAGCTCCTCGCGATCCGCCTGTCTGGGCCCGGGGGACTGGCCCTGACGAACCCGTCGGCGGTGCTGGCCACCTGGAACCGGGCGAGCCCCTCCGAGGGCCTCGGGGCTCCGCAAGACCTGGCGCGCGAGGTGGCTGGACAGGTCGGTGCGGCGCGGTTCATCGAGGGCAGCGTGGCGGGAACCTCCCGTCGGATCACGATCACCGCGCGGCTCTCCGCGACCACCGGGACGGACGTCTTCGCGCGCGCGGTCGTGGAGGGCTCCACCGACAGCCTGCCGCTGCTCGTGGATCGCCTGGCCACCCAGTTGCTGGTGCAGAGTGCGGGACTGAGCGGAGCGCAGTTCGCCTCCCTGACGAGGGAATCGCCACCGGCAATACGTGCCTTTCTGGAGGGGAGATCCGCCTTCCGTCAGGGCCGGATGGATCGGGCGGCGCAGTCGTTCGTCGAGGCGACGGTGCTCGACTCCACCTTCGCGCTGGCGGGGTGGTACCTGGCACGGGCCGCCGGGTGGGCGGGGCGATGGACGGACCGGGAGCGCGGATACGCGATCGCCATCGCCGGTCGCGAGCAGCTCGGACCGGCGGACCGGGCGCTGCTCGATGCGCAGCTGGCAGACCGGGCGCGCGTCGCCGACCCGATCGGCCGGTGGAACGCCGTGGTCACCGCATTTCCCGAGCGGCCCGAAGCCTGGTATGGGCTGGGCCAGGCGCACTACTCGTGGGGCGCGCTCTCCGGCGAGGCGCGGCCGCTCGAGCGGGCTGACGAGGCGTTCCGAAGGGGGTGGCTCCTGGATTCGGTGGCGGGTGCGCGGGACCCTGCTGGTCAACCCGTCGCTGAAGCAACACCGGCCATGGTCAAGCTGGCGCACATGCGTGGCGATACTGCCGCCGTGTTACGGTTGGCGGCCACGGCTCTCGCCCACGACTCGACGACCATTCTCGCGTATGCGCTCAAGTGGCACCGGGCACTCGTCACCAGCGACGCGGCGCGGGTTGCGTTCTGGGAAGCCAATGCCGACTTGCCCCAGCGCGCGATCATGTGGATCAGCGTGTTCGCCATCTGGTCGGGAGTCGGCGTGGCGGATCTTCCGGAACTGATCGAGGTGGACAAGAGGCACCTTCGGGCCTACGACCCCGGCTACTCCACCTTCGCGTTTACGGCGATGGCCCTGAATGGTGGTCGGCCTTCGGAGGTCCCGCCCGGGGCTCCGGTCAATCGTCTCACTGTCCACACGGGCCCACGCTCGCAGGTGCGCAATGCGATGTGGTGGGATGCGGACACGCTCATCGCGACCGAAGCGGTTCGCCAGTTGACCGATGCGGCAAGCCTGGCCCCCTCCACGGGGGCGGCGGCACGGGATCAGGTCTACAGCCGCTGTACCCTGGCGGAGTGGTGGACCTCGCGCGGCGACTACGCGGCGGCGGCGACGGCGAGCCACCAACTTCGTGCAGCCCCCTTCGCGACCATGCCGGACTCGACCGCCGTGAGGCGATACGCAGGCCTCTGCGCGGCGCTCCTCGATGCCATGCACGCCTCCGGTCTCAGGATGCCGGAGGCGCGAGCACGAATCGCCTCAGCCGACTCGCTGGCCAGGGCATCGTTCTATGCCGTGTGCTGCGGGGAGGCGGTGAGCGACGCCAACCTGCAGCTCGCCCGCCTCTGGGAAGGGGAGGGCGACATTCCGCGGGCGCTGGCGGCGGTGCGAAGGGGCGCGGGGCCGTACGGGGAGGCCCCGCTGTATCTCGTGACGTTGCTGCGGGAGGAGGGGCGGCTGGCCGCACTCGTGGGCGATACGACGGCCGCCGTCCGTGCCTATCGCCACTATCTCTCGCTCCGATTTGATCCGGAGCCTTCGCTCCAACCAGCCGTGGACTCGGTGCGGACGGCCCTGGCAGCGCTGGAGCGCTCGCGCTAGGGCGTCCGCCCGATCTCCTTCAGCCGCCCCCGCGCCTCGCCG
>DAOMFQ010000247.1:0-3558 GCA_035429905.1 Gemmatimonadales bacterium | reverse complement strand
GCCCGAAGGGCCCGGAGGGCCGGCACTGCGCCCTCGATGTCGATGGCCTGCTGGAGCAGCGCCACCCCGCGGTCGACGTTGTAGCGCCGCAGCTCCTGGCGAGCCTGCAGGTAGAGCTCGAAGGCGCGCACATCCTGGATCGGGCGGGCCGCCAGGCGACGGTCCTCGTCCGACGAGAGCGTCACGTTCAAGGCGTCCACGATGGCGCGCGACACCCGCTCCTGCACGTCGAAGACGTCGTCCATCGTCCCGTTGTATTTCTCAGCCCAGAGCTGGGCGTCGCTCAGCGTGTCGATGAGCTGCGCGGTGATGCGAAGCGAGTTGCCCGCGCGCCGGACGCTCCCCTCCAGCACGTACCGGACCCCGAGCTCACGCCCGATCTCGCGCATGCCCTTCGTGGTCCCCTTCAGCTGCATGGAGGAGGTGCGGGAGATGACCCGCAGCGCGCGGACCCGCGCAAGGTCGGTGATGAGCTCCTCGGTGAGCCCCTCGGCGAAGTACTCGTTCTCGGCGTCGGCGCTCCGGTTCACGAAGGGGAGCACCGCGAGCGACTTGTCGTCCGACCGGGGTCGGCTGGCCGAGGCCTCGCCCGACCGGAGCGCGCTGGCCACCTGGGCGCCGGTGGCGGGTCGTTCGCCGGGCGCCTTTTCGAGGAGCCGCTCGACGGCTTGGCTCACCACCTCTGGTATGCTGTTCCGGAGCTCGGTCACGCGGGGCGGAGAGTACACGAAACGCCGGGCGATGATGGCCTGCACGGTGGGTCCGGTGAACGCGACGTCACCGGTGAGCATCTCGTAGAGGACGCACCCCAGCGCGAAGAGATCGCTCCGGCCGTCGAGCTCCCCGCCGGCCGCCTGCTCGGGGCTCATGTACGCAGGGGTGCCGACGGTGACGCCGATCTGCGTGGCGGTCGAGGAGGCGTCGCTGGCCGCAGCCAGGGCCTTGCCGATGCCGAAGTCGGCCACGAGGGCGTGCCCCTCGTGGAGCAGGATGTTCTCCGGCTTGATGTCGCGGTGGACCACGTCGTGCCGGTGCGCGTAGTCGAGCGCATCGGCCACCTCCGTGGCGATCCGGACGGCGTCCTCGACGGGCAGCGCCTTCTCCGCCGCGAGCCGGTCGCGGAGCGTCTGCCCGGTCATGACGGGCATGACGAAGTAGAGGAAGCCGTCGGCCTCCCCCGAATCGTAGAGCGGCAGGATGTGCGGATGATTGAGCGCGGCCGCCAGGCGGATTTCGCGGAGGAAGCGGCTCCGGCCCAGCGTTTCCGCGAGGTCCTCACGCAGGACCTTGATTGCGACCTCGCGGTCATGCTTGAGATCGTGCGCGAGGTAGACTCTGGCCATGCCGCCCTGGCCCAACTCGCGCTCGATGCGGTAGCGGTCGGACAGGGCGGCGGTGAGGCGGTCCATCGGCGCCGCGCTCACTTCGCTCCTTTCGTCCGTTGCCGCAGTTCCTCGACCCAGTTCACCACCATGATGAGCTGCCGGTCCTGCTCGACCGGGCGGATCATCACGAAGCTTCTGCCGTCGGGGGTGACGTCGTAGTTCGGGTGGAAGGGGTCGGTCGTGTAGGGTCCCTCGAACAGCGTGTCGCGGCCAGTCACCGCGAAGGCGGGAGCCAGCACGACACGGGCCGCCAGCAGCCACGCTCCGGCCCGGTAATAGAGTCGGGATCCGTCCGGCGCCCACAGCGGCTCCCCGCCGCCGCTCGTGGAGATGGCGACCCTCGCTCCCCCGCCGGCGAGCGGGCGGACGTACACCTCTTCGCGGCCCGACTGGTTGGAGACGAACGCGAGCCACTTGCCGTCCGGCGACACCCGCGGCTGCTTGTCGTCGTCGATGCTGGTGAGCAGCGGCACCGGCTTCCGGTCGCCCGCGAGCGGTAGCGCGTAGATGTCCCGGTTGCTGTCCGGCGTGTCCATCCGGAAGAGGATCGTCTTGCCGTCCGGCGTGAAGACGCCTTCCCGGATCGCGTCGGTCCCCTGGTAGACGAGCTCGGCCGTGCCGCTGCCGTCGGCCGCCTGCCACCAGAGCGAGTTGGCGGGCTTCGGCGCCGCGACATACATCACCCGGCTGCCATCGGGGGTCCACTCCGGCCGGTCGCTGAATCCCTCCCGCGTCATCCGCTGGGCGGTCTGCCCGGCCAGGTCCGCAATCCAGACCTCGTTGCTGCTGCCCGACTGCGACTCGAAGGCGACGCGCCGCCCGTCGGGGGAGAGCCGCGGGTGCATGTACACCCGGGCTGAGTCGAGCAGCAACCGCGCCACGCCGTGCTGGCCCACGCTGACCAGCTGGCTGGCCAGTCCGCCCCGCTGATAGAGCAGCGCGCCACTCGCAGACAGGGCCGCTGGCGACAGCCAGTAGCGTGCGGCAATGCTGTCGAGGATTTGAAGTGGTGGACCCGCCTCGAGCGAGCCGAGGTCGAAGGGGGCGGCCATGAGCGCGCCGTCGGCGCGGACATATATCAGGAACCCCGCCGCGAGGCCCAGCACCCGCGCGCCCCGGAGTCCGCTGAACACCTTCGTCTTTCCGTCGGCGGCGGTGACCACGCCGATCTTGAGGTCCAGGGTGCTCGCGCGGGTGCTGCTGTAGAACACGAGGCGGCCGTTGTCCGCCGAGCGGGGCGCCAGTTGCAGGCGCTCGCCGCTGGCGCTGTCGAACTTGGAGAACTGCACCGGCTCCCCGCCGTCGGACGGGACCCGCCACATGCCGCGCGCGGTCAGGTTTTCCCTCGTGAACACGACTTCCTTGTCGGAGGTCCACGTGAGCCCGGACACCCCGCCCGTACCGACCGGGCAAAGCGTGGTGAGGTTGGTCCCGTCCACCTGGATCTTCTTCAGCGTGCCGTCGGGTGCGCCGAACGCGATCCACTGGCCGTCCGGCGAAAACTCGGGGAACTCGGCCATCTCGGTGCCCGGGAGCGGCTTCGCGGTCAACTGGTCGAGGCGCCTGACGAAGATCATCCAGCCGCTGCCGCCGCCGCTCGCCACGTAGGCCGCCTGCCGGCCATCGGCCGAGAGCGCGAGATACGTCGCGATGCCTGCCGACGGAAAGGCGAGCCGGGTGCCGGGCGTGGGCAGCAACTGGAAGCGGAGGACCTCGGGGGTCGTGGAGCGGCCCGCGCGCCACCAACCCAGCGCGGCGAGGACAGCCATCGCGCCGAGGGCAATGAGGAGCGGCCGGTTGGCGACAGCGCGAGCGGGCCGGGCACGCGCCGAGAGTGACGTCCTTCCGGTCATGCTCCCCGCCTGACCGCTGAGCGCAGCGGCGAACTCCGCTGCGGTCGCGAACCGGTCGGCCGGGAGCTTGGACAGCGCCGTGAGGACGGCCTCGTCGATCGCCTCCGGCACCGTATCGCGGAACTGCGAGGGCGGGGTCGGCTTTTCCGTGAGCACCTTGGCGACCACCGCTTGCGCCGTGCCTCCGATGAAGGGCGGGTCGCCCACCAGCATCTCGTACGTCATCGCCCCCAGGGCATAGACGTCGCTTCGCGCGGTGATTTCCCGCTCGCCCATGGCCTGTTCGGGGCTCATGTAGTGCGGCGTGCCGAGGCTCATGC
>DAOMFQ010000246.1:0-3566 GCA_035429905.1 Gemmatimonadales bacterium | reverse complement strand
CGATCACCCTGACTCAGTTCAAGTCGGCGGCGAGCAAGGGAGGGAAGGAGACCTTCGCGGCCTCGGTCACCTCCGTCTCCATCAACGGCACCAGCTATCCGATCAGCGGGACCGTGGACCACCTCGACTACACGCTCAAGGGGCGGGGCATCACGGGCGGGACGGTGGCGAAGGTCGGAGCCGGCGCCGCCGCGGGCGCCCTGCTCGGCCAGGCCATCGGGAAGAACACCACCGGCACCGTGGTCGGGGGCGTGGCGGGTGCGGCTGCTGGCGCCGCAGTGGCCAACGAGACCGGCGACCAGGACATCACCATCCTGCCGGGCGCCGCGGTGACGATGACGCTGTCGGAGGCGTTCACCGCGAAGTAGGGCTGCTTGCGGCCCCCCGGATTGGCCGGCAGATTGGCGCCAACTCCGGGGGGTACGCCGATGGCACCATCCCTGTCCCTCAGGCACCCGCAATGCCTCGCGGGTGCACTCCTCCTCTTCTGCGCCTGCTCCGGCCGTGACCGCACGCCTCCGCCCCTGTCGGGCGAGGCGTCGGCGGCGCTCGTCCGCGCGATCGCGGACAGCGCGCTCGCGGCCATCTTCTCGCGCTACCCGGAGAGCAAGACCTACATCGGGATCGCCGGCGCGACGCACGACGGCCTCCACGACAATTCGATCGCGACCATGCGCCGCCATGAGGCCGAGGATGACCGCTGGCTGGCAGAGCTGGCGCCGGTCGTCGGCGACTCCCTGCTGGGCCGGCCCGAGTGGGCGCTCTATGGCTCGTTGAAGGAGATGTTCGAGGCCGGGGTGCAGAACCGGGTGTGCCGCGACGAACTGTGGGCGGTGGACCAGATGGGAGGGTGGCAGACCTCCCTGCCGTACCTCGCCAGCATCCAGCCGGTCGGGTCCGACAGCCTTCGGGGCCAGGCGCTGGTGCGCTGGCGGCAGGTGCCACGGTATGTCGACGTGGAGATCGAGAGCCTTCGCGAGGGGCTCCGGCTGGGGTATTCGGCGCCGAAGGGAACGGTCCGGCTGGTCATCGGCCAGCTCGACCGCCTGCTCGCGCCGCCGCCCGACAGCTCGGAGTTCTATTCGCCCGCGGCCCGAGACTCGTCTCCCGCCTTCGCCGCGGCATTCCGGGCCCTCGTGGCGGACAGCATCAACCCGGCGCTGGCGCGCTACCGCGACTTCCTCCGCGACACCTACCTGCCGGCGGCGCGCGAGACCTTCGCCATCTCCGCGCTTCCCAACGGCGCCGCCTGCTACCGGGCCAGCGTGCGGGCCTGGAGCACGGTGGACATCTCGCCGGACTCGCTCTACAACCTGGGCCTTGCCCAGATGGCGCTCATCGAGCGAGAGATGCAGGTAATCGCGGAGCGGAGTTTCGGGACCTCCGACGTGCCCGGGCTGTTGCGGCAGTTCAAGACCGACCCCAGGTACATGTTCACGACGCGGGCCGAGATCATGGCGTACTCCCGCGACGCGGTGGACCGGGCGTGGGCGGTGATGCCCCAGTGGTTCGGGGTGCTTCCCAAGGCCAAGGTGACGATCGAGCCGGTCCCGAGCTTCCGGGAGACGTCCGCGGTGGGTGAGTACGCCAGTGCCGCAGAGGACGGCAGCCGGCCGGGCACCTTCTTCATCAGCACCTACCACCCCGGACACCGGAGCCGCGCCGGTCCGCAGGCGGTGGCCTTCCACGAGACGATTCCCGGGCACCACCTCCAGATCACGATCGCGCGAGAGCAGCAGGGCGAGAACCACCAGCTGATGCGGTACCTGGGGAACAGCGGGTTCTCGGAGGGGTGGGGGCTGTACGCTGAACGGTTGGCGGACGAGATGGGACTCTACTCCAGCGACCTCGACCGGATGGGGATGCTCTCGGAGCAGGCCTGGCGGGCCGCACGGCTGGTGATCGACCCGGGACTGCACACCAAGGGCTGGACCCGGGAACAGGCCATCGACTACCTGGCGTCACACACGACCGTCATCCAGGGCGAGGCCGCCTCCGAGATCGACCGCTACATCACCTGGCCGGGGCAGGCCACCTCCTACATGCTGGGCATGCTGGAGATTCGCCGGCTCAGGACCCAGGCGGAGAGCACCCTTGGGCCGAGGTTCGACATCAGGGCGTTTCATGACCAGGTGCTGCAGGACGGCGCCGTTCCCCTGCCACTCCTCCAGACCAGGATCAACCGGTGGGTGGCCGCGGAGCGATCGCGGGAGCCGTCGCCCTAGTACCCCGCGCCCCCCCCGCCCAGCCGCGGATCGCTGACCCCCTGCCATCCGGTGGGGGTCCGGATGATCGCCTCGATGTCTCCGGTGTAGCCCCCCTCGTTCACGGTGTGCCCCATCCGCTCCAGCGCCTGGATGACCGCGGGCTGGAATCCGCCGCGCTCGATGCGGACCACGTCGGGGAGTCCCTGGTCGTGGAGCCGCGGCGCGGTGACCGCCTCCGGGAGTGTCATCCCGTGGTCGAGGATGTTGCTGATCACGTGGTAGACCATCGTGATGATGCGGGGCCCGCCCGGCGTGCCCACCACCAGCCGGAGCTGGCCGTCGGGGCCCACCACCATGCTCGGCGTCATGGCGGAGAGCGGGCGCTTGCCGGGCTGGATGGCGTTGGAGTCGCCCTGCACCAGGCCGTACATGTTGGGCCGGCCGGGGGCCGAGGCCAGGTCGTCCATCTCGTCGTTGAGGAGAAAGCCGGCGCCCGCCACCGTCACCCCGCTGCCGTAGCTGTTGTTGAGCGTGGTGGTGATGCTGACGGCGTTGCCCTCACCGTCCACGATGGAATAGTGCGTGGTGGAGGGGCCGTCCTTGAGGCCGGGCCGCAGCTCCTCGGGGGGCGTGGCACGCTTCGGGTTGATGGTGGCCCGCCGCTCGGCGGCGTACTGCTTGGAGAGCAGCTGCTCGACCGGGTTGTGGACGAATCCCGGGTCGCCGAGGTAGGCGTTCCGGTCCATGAAGGCGCGGGCCATCGCCTCCGACTCGAGGTGCATGAGCTCCGCCGAGCCGAAGGGCGGCAGGGGGGAGTATCCCTCCATGATATTGAGGATCATCCCCATCGTCGTCCCGCCGGAGCTGGCCGGCGGCATCGAGTAGATGGTGTCGCCGCGGTAGGTCAGGAGGATCGGGTCGCGCCAGTACGCCTTGTAGTTGGCCAGGTCGGCGTGGGTAATCAGCCCGCCGCTCCGCTCCATTTCCGCCACGATCAGGTCGGCCGTCGTGCCGGTGTAGAAGCCGGCGGCGCCCTTGTCGCGGATCCGCTCCAGCGTCTTCCCCAGGTCCCGCTGCACCAGCGTGGTGCCGACCTCGGGCGGCTGGTCGTTCGGGAGGAACTGCGCGCGCGAGGCGGGGAAGAGGTAGAGCCGCGACATCTCACCGCCGATGGACCTGCGGCGGAACAGGTCCACCACGTAGCCCTCGTTGGCCAGCCGGATGGCGGGATCGATGACCTGCGCGAACGGCAGCCGCCCGAAGCGCTGGTGCATTTCGAGCAGTCCGGCAGGGGAGCCCGGCACCGCCGCCGCCAGCGCGCCGGTCACGCTCAGGTCGTTCGGGTCGCCGTCGGGATCG
>DAOMFQ010000245.1:2938-3568 GCA_035429905.1 Gemmatimonadales bacterium | reverse complement strand
ACGGGAAATGCGAGAGCTGGGTCGCGGCGCTGGCCGGGTCGGCCGGCAGGGCGTGCGGGAACGTCTGGCGGCCATCCAGCCCCTTTTCGGCCGGGAGGCTGTCCGCCTCCGGGTAGGCTGACTCGGGCATCGTCAGGTTCCAGACTCGGCCCGCCAGCGCCTTGACCGGCTCCCGGCTATTCCAGTCCGCAACCCAGCCCGGGAGCGAGTCGCGATAATACCGGCTGGTGGTGAAGAAGCCCATCGTGGACCACCAGTACACCTGTTCGCGGGACCTGCCGACGGGGAGGATGGCCGCCCGGTCCTTCATCGCCACGGCGAGCACACGAACGGACGAGTCGCGCGCGAGCATCCAGTCCGCCAGCGTGCTGCCCTGGAATCGCCTCGGCGAGGCGCCGACCGCCTTCTGGTCGCCGAGGAGGGTGGCGAGCGAATCCGGCACGCCAAGGTCGTTGGTGACGATCCCGGTGTGGGCCGGAAACCGGCCGGAGAGGATCGTGGAGTGCCCGGGCCCGGTCTGGGTGATCGCGTGATCCTGCTGCCCGCCGGAGAACAGGATGCCCTGATCGAGGATGCGCTTGAATCCCCCGGTCCACTCCGCGCGGTACCGCAGCAGCTGGTCAGGGCGCA
>DAOMFQ010000245.1:0-2928 GCA_035429905.1 Gemmatimonadales bacterium | reverse complement strand
GGTCCACGACCAGCAGGACAACCAATCGCGGAACACTGTCGGTGGGGGTCGGAGCGCCAGACAGGAGCAGGCTGAGGAGCGGCAGGACCATGGAAGAAAGTTACTCCCACCAAGGCGGCTTGGCAGCCCTAGAGCCGCAGGAACCAGCGTCGGCGGTAGAGGACGCCGGTGACCAGCAGGACCAGCAGGAGGTTGGTGAGTGCGTAGAGCAACGACCCGACGCGGGGGTCGCCCAGCGGGGCCAGCCAGGCGGTGAAGAGCCAGTCGCGCACCGGCACCGGGCCCTCCGGCCCCGCCACGCGCCAGAGGCCGAGGCACCGGGCAACGAGTCCGGAGAAGGTGAAGGCGAAGAGGGCGTTGGTGCCCAGCACGTAGGCGGGGTGCGCCCAGCGGTCGCGCCCACGCACATCGACCGCCCAGTAGCATGCAGCCAGCGCCTGGAAGGCGAGCCCGCCGGTGAACAGCACGTAGGAGCTGGTCCAGAGGCCCTTGTTGATCGGGAACCAGGCGTCCCAGATGAGTCCGGCAACCACCAGCGCGGCGCCGGTCAGCAGGAGCCCCGTGGCCCGGTCGCCCGGCGGGCGGTCCCCCAGGAGTCGCTCCCCGGCAAAGGTGCCGAGGAGGCAGGTAGCCACGGCGGGAAGGGTGCTGAGGAGGCCCTCGGGGTCGAAGGTCGGGGTCCAGAGGTGCCCGCCGAGGAGGAGGCGGTCGAGCCAGGCACCGAGGTTGCCGTCGCGGGAGAGGTCGCCCGCCACTCCGCCGGGTGGCGCCACCCACGTCAGGAGCAGCCAGTAGCCCACGAGCAACGCACCGGCGATCCACCGCCGCTGCCGCGGGCCGAAGTGGAGGAATGCGAGCGCCGTCACCGCATACACGACACCGATGCGCTGGAGCACGCCGGGAATCCGCAGGTGGGCCAGGTCGTACCGGGGGAACCCGCTGAGGAGGAGCCCGGCCAGCACGATCAAGGCGCCGCGCCCGAGCGCCTTCCGAGTGAGCGCCGCCGGGGTGGCGCCGGCGGCCTCCCGCCGCGCGAACGCCACCACCAGCGACACCCCCACGATGAACAGGAAGAAGGGAAAGATCAGGTCGGTCGGCGTCCACCCGTGCCATTCGGCGTGGGCCAGCGTCGGATAGATGTATGACCAGCTGCCCGGGTTGTTCACCACGATCATCGCCGCCACGGTCAGCCCGCGGAAGGCGTCGAGCGAGCGGATGCGCCCGGGCGTCACGCGCGGCCCTGGCTCAGAAGGTGACCTGCAGCCCGGTGGTGTAGAGGTTGTCGGTGGTGCCGAATCCCGGCTGCGGGGCGTTCTGATACTGCAGGAGGTACGAGGCCTTCAGCGCCAGCCGGCCGGCCACCGGCGCCACCAGCGAGAGCTGGTTGTTGATGCGGTAGTCGTTGCCGTCCTCGAGGTTCGGCAGGTAGACAAAGATGTTCTCGAGGTAGGCCTTGGGCGTGAAGGCGTACTTGTACGTGGCTTGCCCACGGGCGGTCGGGAAGGTGGACGACAGCCCGGTGGTGAAGTCCTGCTGGAAGTAGGAAAAGCCGAGGTCGAGGCTCAGGAAGTGCTTGGGCCCGAGAAGGGCGCCGTAGGACGCGCCCACGCCCTCCTGGAACCGCTGTGCAATGCCCAGGAAGGGGTTTCGGTCCCAGCTGCCCAGCACGTAGCCCTTCCAGCGCGGCGAGAGCACGTAGGCGGGCTGGATGTAGGCGCCGTATTCGTTGGCCGTCTCCACCCCCTTCGACTCGCTGTTGACCATCTTGAAGCCCTGCGTCACCGTCCACTTTCCCTTGGCGTACTCCAACTTCTGGCCGAAGCTGAAGGTCAGGATGTCGGTGTTGCCGGACGCGGCCACGAGGCCGAGGTCCACGGTGCCCTTGAGCGGGGGCGGCGCGCTGTCGGCCGCCTGCGCCGACAGGGTGGTGGAACCGGACACCAGCAGGGCAAGCACGGCAAGGGCAAGCGTGCCACGGGCACGGGGCATGGGAATGCGCTCCGGAATCAGGGGGACGACGGGTGCCGCGTTCAGGCCGCGATGGGGGAGGTGCAGTGCCCGCACTTCGTGGCGGCCACGGGCACCGGCATCCGGCACAGCGGGCAGTCCTTCGTGGCCGGGGGCGGCGGGACCTTGCGGTCAAACCGGCTCACCGCGCGGACCAGGAGGAAGATCGCCGCGGCCACGATCACGAAATTGATGACGACGCTGATGAACTGTCCGTAATTGAGCGTCGCGGCGCCGGCGGCCTTGGCCGCGGCGAGCGAGGGATAGCTGGCAGCGCCGTCGGCCCCCGGCTGCAGGAGCACGTACAGGTTCGAGAAGTCGATCCGGCCGAGCCCGAGCCCGAGCACCGGCATGATGAGGTCGTCCACCAGGGAGCCGACGATCTTGCCGAACGCCGCGCCGATGATGACGCCGACGGCCAGGTCGACGACGTTGCCCCGCATCAGGAACTTCTTGAAGTCCTCGAACATGGCACCGCCTCAGGGGGGAAATGACACGCGCCGGGGCGGTGACGCCCCGGCGCGCATCGGTTGTCCGCGGGTTACTGGACTTGCTTCAGCACCACGCGGCGGTTGTTGGCGCGGCCGGCTGCGGTCGCGTTGGTGTCCACCGGGAAGTCCGGGCCATAGCCCTTGGCGGTCAGCATGCTGGCCGGGACGCCCTTGCTGATGAGGTAGTTCATGACCGACTCGGCACGCGCCTGCGACAGCTTCATGTTGTGCGCGCGGGAGCCGGTGTTGTCGGTGTAACCCGCCACCTCAAGCCGGTAGCCGCTCGGGTTGTACTGCACCGCGTTGGCCACCCGGTCCAGGATGCCCGTCGAGGTCGGGTCGAGCGCCGAGCTGTTCGTGGCGAAGGTGACGCCCTCGAGGACCAGCGCCGTCTTGCCGGACTCGAAGAGGATCGGGCACCCCTCGGCGT
>DAOMFQ010000244.1:0-3588 GCA_035429905.1 Gemmatimonadales bacterium | reverse complement strand
CGAGGTCGTCGTCCTCCCCGGCGCCCATCACTACCTCTTCCTGTCGGACCCGGACACCACCGAGTCGCTGATGGAGGCGTTCCTCGATCGCCACTGACGCCCGCCGGTCATCGCCCTACTCCCCGATCCTGCCCTCCTGAATCTGCCCGGACCCGACCGGCAGCGTGTACAGGCTGCCGTCCCTGGCAATCGTCCAGCCCTCGGGCCGCACGGCGTCGACGCCGGACGCGAACAGCCGGCGCGGGAGCACGCCGTCCGGTGACGGCAGGAGGTGGTAGAACACCAGCAGCTTGACCCCCGCCTCGTTGGCGATGCTGGCCGCCTGTTCCGGCGAGATGTGATAGTCCTCGATGTCGTGCATGATCTTGGCCGTGGTGGTCCGCCCTCCCGACGTCGCCGCGGTGCCGAGCGAGCGCGTCATGTTCACCGCGATGGCCTCCGAGACCAGCAGGTCGGCGCCCTGGGCCCCCGCGACCAGCGGCGGGTGATACTTGAGGTCTCCTGTCACCACCACGGAGCGTCCCTTGTAGTCGAAGCGGTAGGCGTACGCCGGCTC
This sequence comes from Gemmatimonadales bacterium, assembly GCA_035429905.1. Taxonomy (GTDB): domain Bacteria; phylum Gemmatimonadota; class Gemmatimonadetes; order Gemmatimonadales; family GWC2-71-9; genus SPDF01. The sequence continues at coordinate 3,032 of DAOMFQ010000244.1, read as the reverse complement.
GATCGGCGCGTGGTTCACCTCGATCGCCGTGATGCGCAGCGTGCCGTCGTCCAGCACCACGCCGGTGCGCGACTTGGCAGGCGTCGGCGCGCCGTTCAGCTCCACCACCTGCGCCACCATCGGCCAGGTGGCCGCCGGCATGACGTCGTCGCCGTGGTGCGTGGTGCGGTAGCCCTGGTCCATCCGGTAGGCGTCGTTGAACCCTGCCACCACCCGCTCGACGCCCGGGCCACCGTACACCTTGAGCGGCGCGGGGCGGCCGCCCGCCCAGGTCTGGAGGTTGAGCTCGCCCAGGTCTCCGATATGGTCGGAGTGGAAGTGGGTGAGCAGGACGCCACCGACGGCCGAGAGCGGGATGCCCCAGAGCACGAGATTCTCGGTGGACTCCGGGCCGGCGTCCACCACGTAGAACTTGCCTCCCGCGAAGACCGCCAAGCAGGCCTTCGCGCGCTCGGCGCTGGGGAGGGGCGCGGAGGAGCCGCAGACGGCCACGCGGAGCGCGTCGTCCGCCAGCGGCGCGGTGTTCACGGTGGAGGCGACGCGGCGGGCGCCGCGGTCGTACACCTGCTGCATGAGCCCCGGGCTCGTCAGGACGACGGCCAGGGTGGCGGCGGCCGCCAGCGCGAGGGCGCCGAGGACAATGCCGATTCGGGCGATCTTCGAGTGTGGCACGGGTTCCTCCGTCGGATTCAAGGCGGTGACTGGTTAGCGCGCGGCCCGGTTGGCCAGCACGCGCTGCATCATGAGCCGGGCCACCATCGGGCCGGCGTTCTGGTTCTGGCCTGTAATCAGGTCGCCATCGGCCACGTAGTAGTTGGCGAAGTAGTCGCGCAGCGGGTGGGTGCGGCCCTCGAACAGGGCGCCCGCTGCCCGCAGCGCGCTTTCCGGATGAAGTGGGGTGATCTCAATGCCGAGCTGCCGCACCTGCCGGTCCGTGACCGCGGTCAGCCGGCGGCCCTTCACCACGAGTTCTCCGTCCGGCCGGCGGGCGCGCAGGAGGCCGAGCGGGCCGTGGCAAATGCCGCCGAGGACGCGTCCCGCGGCGTAGGCGTCGCCGACCTTCCGGCCCAGGACCTCCGATTGCCCGAGGTCGAACGCCGCGCCCCAGCCCCCGGCGAAGTACACCAGGTCGTACGCCGCGACGTCGAGGTCCCCCACCGCCAGCGATCGCCCCAGCTTGTCGCGCAGCTCGTCGTCCGCGAGTGCCCGGTCGTCCGACGGGGTGCGGAGGGCCTCCTTCATCGACAGCGGATCGATCGGTACCGTCCCGCCGAGCGGGCTGGCCAGGTCCACCTGCATGCCGGCGTCGAGGAACGCGTAGTACGGCACGGTGAGCTCGGACGCGAACACGCCCGTCGCCACGCCGACGTCGAGCACGCCGTGGTTCGTGGCCACGCAGAGCGCCCTGGCGCCGGCCAGGTTCAGCGGTACGGCGTCGCCATCCTCGGGGTGGTTGCCGACCAGCCGCAGGAGGCCGCGGGCCGCGAGGCTGAGGGGGGACGCCTTCGGGTTCAACAGTCGATCGCTCATGGCACTGCTCTCCGGCGAAGTGTGAATGGGCGCGTGTCGGCGGCGCGGATCAGAGCGCGATCCGGAAGCCGGTCAGGAATCCGGACATCGCCATGTCGACCTGGACCGGCGTGCCGTCCTCGAACTCGATGGCGAGGTAGCGGTAGCCCGCGCTCACCGCGAAGCGCTTGGTCTGGCCGAAGGCGTAGGCGACGTCGGCGCCGGCGCTCCAGGTGAGCGGCGCACCGCCGGTGCCGATGTCCCCACGGACGTCGAGGCTCCAGTGCGAGCCCAGCGGCGCGCGGTAGCGCACGCCGACCAGCGCGTCGACCAGCACGTCGTCCATCTCGGAGCGCTGCGTGCCGGGGGCGCCCTGCGCCGTGAGGTCGAGCGTGGCGCTCTGGGCCAGCACCCGGGCGCCCGCCACGAAGGCGATTCCCCGGCCGTCGCCGTGCGGGTCGTAGCTCCCGGTCGCGTCGATGACGGCCATGCCGATCTTCGAGTCCAGCGTGGCCGGCACGCCGCCCGGCAGCGTCAGGTCACTGTCGGTGTCGGACATGTGGACATAGAACAGGTCGAGCATCCCGCCGTACTCGCCGTACTGCGCCTCGACCCGGAGCAGGAGGCCGGCGTCGAGGTCCTCGAGGAGGTCGGTGAACGGGATGTGCTCGTCCACCATCGGGCGGTCGGCCACCGTCACGGTGGCGTCCACGCTGCTGGCCCAGAAGTAGGGCGTGACGCTCCACTGCGCGTGGGCCGGCACGGCCACGAAGGAGAGCGCGACGGCCGCGGCGGCCAGCCGGGTCCAGCGGGCGAGGGAAGTCGGTTGCGGATTACAGGGGGCGATCATGGTTCGTCTCCAGCAATGAGTGTTGGCGTGGCCGCACGACGGATCCGGCGGTCCAGGGTGCCCGCGAAGGTGTCGATCGCCTCCAAGTCGAGCGCCGCCAGCGCGTCCATCTCGACGCGGGTGAGCTCGAGCCCCCGTTCCGCGAGGTCCCGGAGCAGCGCCCCGGCATCGCGGGCGAATCGCCGGCGGAGCCCGGGGTCGGTGGCCAGTCGGCCGATGAGGAGTTCGACGTTCTTGTGCATGGCGCCGTGGGGTAAGGCAGGGCCTGGACCACCCCGGACAGATGGCCGAGGACGTGCCCTAACTGTTGGGAATGCAGGAGTTGGAGCTGGTAGCGGAGGCCGAGCCAGGCGGGAGCTTGATTGCGCCGATCCGGACAGTTGACGGAAGACGGACAGGGGCCCTGGCGGCGCGTGGACAACCGGTTCCGCGCGGGATACCTTGGCCCGAGACGGCGCCAACCGGTCCCGTCCCAACTCCAGATTCATCCGTTGCATAGGGAACCAGGCCGTGAGCGATCGAGCTGCGTCGGCTGCGTCGTTCGTGGAGGTGTTTCGCCGGGTCGCCTCTGCGCTCCGGTCCACGGTGCCGTTCGATCGCTGTCAGCTCGTGGTGCTGGAGGACGACGAGTCCACCCGGTCGTTCGAATGCGACGCCGATTCGTCGGAGCCGC
>DAOMFQ010000243.1:0-3591 GCA_035429905.1 Gemmatimonadales bacterium | reverse complement strand
CCCTCCCGTCCAGCCGCAAGCCGCACCCGAGACTCCGCCTTCGCGGGACACCGCGCGAGTAGCGGAGTCGGTCGCCCCGGAGGTGCCGCCCCCCGAACCGGTGGCCCCGCCGCCCCGCACCGGCAACGCCGAGCCCGTCCTGATCGACCTGGTGCTCGGTCGGCTGGCCAACCGCACGGTGGTCGCCTACCGCGACGGCGACGCCGCGCTGGTCCCGCTCGCCGCGTTTTTCGAACTGGCCGAGATCGGGTACACGGTTTCCCCCGAGGGCAACGTGCAGGCGCGGCTGGAGCCGAGCGGCGAGGACATTCAGGTGGCGGCGGGCACGGATTCAGTCTCGATCGGAAAGCGCCGGCTCCCGGTCGGCCCCGGCGAAGTGATCCTGCGGGACGGCGCGCTCTACATGGCCACCGATCCGCTGGGCGCGATGCTGCGCGTCGAGTTCCAGGTGAGCTGGCCCGACCTGGCCGTGACGGTGCTCAACCCCGATTCGCTGCCGGTGGCACGGCGGATCTGGCGCGACCAGATGCGGGCGCTCCTGGCCGAACGCTACGGCGCCACGCCCGACACCACCCTCGGCAAGCTGGGCACCAAGTGGGACGGACTGGTGCTCGACTACAGCCTGCTGTTCCCGATCTCCGACAACCTGGTGGATGGGTCATCCTACCAGTTCGCGATGGGGGCGCAGGTCGTGGGCGGGGCGCTGGAGGTCGGGGTGCGGAGCCTCGGCACCCTCGAGACCGGCGAGTCCGAATTCGCGGCGACGTGGAAGGGCGTCTGGATCGAGAACAAGTGGGTCAAGCAGCTGACCGTGGGGACGACGACGCTCACCGGGCCTCGCTTCGCGGGAATCCGGGGCGTCGCGGTCACCAACTCACCGTACATCCGGCCCAATTACGTGGGCCAGCTCGACTACTACGGCCGGCTCGAGCCGGGTTGGCAGCTGGAGGCCTATTCGGGCGCGCAGCTGGTGGCGTTCGACTCGATCGGTGCCAGCGGGGATTACTCGATCAGCCTGCCGGTCGGCTACGGCGAAAACCCGGTGGACTTCATCGCCTACGGCCCCACGGGGCAGGTGCGGCGGTTCAACCAGACGTACCGCGTCGTCGGCGAGCAGCTGCCGTACAAGCGGCTGGAATACGGCATCGCCGCCGGCGAGTGCGTCACGACGCTCTGCAATGGCGCCCTGAACGCCGACCTGCATTACGGCCTGTCCCGCCGCGTGACCATCCGCGGCGGCGTCGAGGGCTATTCGCGGGACGGCCTCTCCGACCTGGTGCACCCCTACGGGGTCGTGACCGGGCTGGTCGGCAACGCGCTCACCCTCGAGGGCGAGGCGATCGGCAACGGCTGGCTTCGCGGCGCGGCGCGCCTGGAGCCGTCGCTCAACCTCCGCCTCGCCGCCGGCTACACGACGTTCGACGAGACGGTCGAGCGCTCGGTGATCGCCCCGCCGGGCCGGCGCTCCCAGTGGCTTTTCGACGGCTTCCTCCGGCCGGTGCCCAGCGTCGCCTCGCTCTACTTCCAGGCGACGGCCGAACTCGACGACGGCGTGGACGTCGACGCGAGCCGCGCGCGGCTCCAGGCGTCGGTGCAGGCCGACGGCGTGCGGTTGTACCCGTACGTGCGCTTCGAGCGGATCGCCCCGACGAACGGCGAGGCGACCAGCGACCAGTTCCTCGGCCTCACCGCCTACGCCAACGGGCGCCCGTCGTGGGGATCGCTCCTCGGCGGGCTCTGGTTCCGGGGCGACCTCGAATCGGGCGGAGGCGGCGGGATGAACCTGGCGGCGGCCACCGTGGCGCGGAGCTTCGGGCCGGCGCTGCGCCTGGAGGCGGGCGCCGGGTGGCGGCGCGGGACACCGGGGACGACGTTTACCTTCTCGCTGGTGTCCTACCTGCCGACCCTGCAGGCCACCACCACCGCGATCGCGCCGACGGTGGGCGCGGGGGGCGTGGTCCAGACGCTCCAGGGCGCATTGATCTACGACCCGCACCAGCAGCGCGTGACCGCCAACCCGAACCCCGGCATCCAGCGCTCCGGGGTGACCGGCACGGTGTTCCTCGATGACAACGCGAACGGGACGCAGGACGCCGACGAGCTCGGCGTCCCCGGCGTCCGGGTGAACGTCGGGGCCTTCACCACCTGGTCCGACGCCCAGGGACGGTACCACGTGTGGGACATCCCGGCATTCGAGCCGGTTCTCGTCCAGATCGACTCGACCTCGCTCGACAATCCGCTGTACGTCCCGGCGTTCAACACCGCGAGCGTCCAGCCGCCCCCCAACGCCTACCGGCAGCTCGACCTGCCGCTGGTGACGGGCGCGGTGCTCGAGGGCCGCGTCCTCCGCGACGGGACCCCGGTGCCCGGGCTCACGCTCGTGCTGACGAACGTGGCGAACGGCAAGCAGACGTCGATCGCCACGTTTGCGGACGGCAGCTTCTACGTGCTGGGCGTCAAGCCGGGAAGCTACACGCTCGAGGTGGACCCGCGTGACCTCTCGGCACGGCGCCTCACGGGGGACACGCTCCGCATCACGGCGCAGCCGGACCGCCCGGATCAGTTGAGCAACCTGGTGCTGGAGGTGCGGTAGGAGAAGGCTACGTGAGGATGGCCCGCTGCTCCTGCTGCATCGTGCGAAGCTGCCAGGTTTCCGCCACCACCCCGCCCAGCAGGAACACGAAGGACGTGTAGTACACCCAGAGCACCGTCAGCGTCGCGGCCGTCAGCTGGAAATCCACCGACACCGACTGCGCCGCCACCATCCGCCCCACGTACAGCGCGAAGAGCCGCTTGGCGAGCTCGAACGCGACCGCCCCGAAGGCCGACGCCACCAGCGCCGCCTGGCTCTCGATGCGCCGGAGCGACGCGTACTTGTAGACCAGGAAGAAGAGCGTGACGGTGAGCGTCAGGCTCAGCACCTCGGGGATCCACCGGCCGAACGACGAGAAGAAGATGCCGAGCCAGCCGGCGTCCGCCTCGCCCCGCGCGCGGGCAAAGGCGACCAGCGTGGAGAGCGCGGTGCTGGCCATGAAGACGCCGAGGGTGAGGATGACCATCCCGACGTCGCGCAGCTTGTTGAGCAGGATGCCGGCGAGGAAGTGGCGGCGCACCGGCGGGCGCACGCTCACGTCGTACATCTGGTTGAGCGACGTGCGAATGCTGGCGAAGAGCCGGGTGCTGAACCAGAGGAACGCCGGCACCGCGTAGAGCGAGAGCCGGCTGCCCGAGGCCGCGATGCGCCCCAGCACCTCTTCCAGCAGGAAGAACGGATCGCGCCCCGCCGTCGTGTCGTGGACCGGGAGGAACCCCTCGAAGAACCGCGGGAGGTCCGCCGCGCCGGCCCAGGGCTGGGCCAGCTGGGTGAGCCCGATGAGCAGGAGCACGACGAACGGAATTGCAGCGAGGAGCGCGTCGAAGGTCAGCGCGCTCGCGAGGAAGGGCACGTGGTTTTCGTCGGCCGCCTGCAGGGTGCGGCCGAGGAATCCGCGGAAGGACTGGTGCCAGCCGCGGACCCGGTTCCGGCTCAGATCGCCGGCTCCTCGTCGTCGGCCAGCGCGGCGGCCCGGCGCCGCACCCGGGCGTCGGCCA
>DAOMFQ010000242.1:0-3637 GCA_035429905.1 Gemmatimonadales bacterium | reverse complement strand
GCCTGGCGCGAGCGGATCCAGTTGAGGTTGCCCTGCAGCGTGTTGATCTCGCCGTTGTGCGCGATGAAGCGGAAGGGGTGCGCGAGGTCCCAGGTCGGGAACGTGTTGGTCGAGAAGCGCTGGTGCGCGAGCGCGAGCGCGGACACGAAGCGCTTGTCGCGCAGGTCGGTGAAGAACTCGCCCACCTGGTGCGCGAGCAGCATCCCCTTGTAGACGATGGTCCGGTGCGAGAACGAGGGCACGTAGAACTGCCCGGCGTTCGTGAGCCCCAGGGCGCGGATGGCGTGGCCGGAGGCCTTGCGGATGATGTAGAGCTTCCTCTCGAAGGCGTCGCGGTCGAGCTGGCCGCGGCCGGCGCCGACGAAGACCTGCCGGATCACCGGCATCGTGCTCTTGGCGGTGTGGCCGAGCGAGGAGGGATCGTCGGGCACGTCGCGCCAGCCGAGGAGCACCTGGCCCTCGTTGGCGATGGAGCGCTCGATCTCGCGCACGCAGGCCGAGCGGGCGGCCGGGTTCTGCGGCAGGAACACCATGCCCACGCCGTAGGCGCCGGCCTTGGGAAGCTTCACCCCCTGCTTGGCCATCTCCTCCCGGAAGAAGCCGTCGGGGATCTGCACCAGGATGCCGGCGCCGTCGCCGTGCAGCGGGTCCGCCCCGGTTGCGCCCCGGTGGGTGAGGTTGTTGAGGATCGTGAGCCCCTTCGAGACGATGTCGTGGGACTTCTTCCCCTTGATGTGCGCGACGAAGCCGACGCCGCAGGCGTCGCGCTCGCGGCGGGGGTCATAGAGGCCTTGGGCGCGCGGCAGCCCAGCCGGGATCTCCATTGCGGGTTCCTTTCAGCGAAACTCCCTCTGGCGAGAGGGCGATGTTACGGTCTGGCGGAGGCGGCTCATGGCCCCGGGGGAATCGCGGCCGGGGCGGGCTTTTGGCCCGGGCACGGGGGCAGGTACCAGGCCTGGGGCCGGACCGCCGGGCGGCGAATCGTGCGGGACCCTCCATGATAGCGGCGAGCATAGTGCGCCGCAACAATTCCGGGCCCTCGGAAAGCCGGGAATCCGAGCAAAGTCAGGGGCTTCATGCGTAGAATCCCGGGAAAACCGCGCCGGCCGCCATTTTTCGGCCGCACCCAGACCAGGAACGCCCACCCGTGAACGCCACGCTCTCCCGCCTGACCGCCACCGCCGTCCGAGCCGCCGCCGCCTTCGCCGCCGCGCTCACGCTCGCCTCCTGCGGGGGCGGGGGCGTTTCGGCCAACCCCTCGCCCATCGTCGACTCGCCCACGCTCACCATCCTGCCGGCGACGGCGATCATGTACTCGGGGATGCCGACCACCTTCGTGTTTTCCGGAGGCACGGGCGCCTACATCATCGCCTCGAGCGATCAGGCGGTCCTGCCGGCCATCGGCGGCGTCACCGGGCGCTCGGTCACCCTGGTGCCCAACACGGTCGTGGCCGAGACCACCGTCACCCTGACCCTGCGCGACACCGGCTCCGCGGCCCCGGTGACGGCGACAGTCACGGTGCGGCCCGGCACCGTCAACAACAACATCACGATCACGCCCAGCTCCACCCAGTCCGCGGACTGCTCGCCGGCCATCTGCTCCGGGGGCGATGCCGAGGTACGGGTGACGGTCTCCCAAGGCAGCATCCCCCTGCCGGCTCGCGGCATCCGGTTCGACGTCGTCTCGGGCAGCTTCAACTTCATCATCTCGGCGCCGGGCCTGCCCGAGCAGGTCGCATCGAGCCACGTGGTCGTGACGGACGAGACGGGCGTGGCGAGGGCGAGGATGCGGGTGACGGCCGGGGCGGCCAACCAGACCGCCCTTCTCCAGGTGACGGACCTGGGGACGGGCGCCTTCCGGCAGACGAGCTTCGCCATCGCCCAGTTCAACGGCAACGCGCCGGCCTTCTTCACCCTGCCCTCGTCCATCACCTACACCGGACCGTACGCAAACGTGTGCGCCTCGTCGAGCAGCACACAGATCGCGATCTTCGGGGGTACGCCGCCCTATAACATTACCGGCGGCGGCTCGGGGTACTCGGTGAGCCCGGCCGTGGTGGGCGTGAGCGGTGGCTCCTTCACACTCTCCCTTTTCTCGACGCCAGTGTGCATCGAGAACGCCGCGATCGGGGTAACGGACGCCACGGGGCGAACGACGGCGGTGACCTTCAGTAGCGTGACCGGGACCGGGGCCGCCCCAGCGCCGGGCATCGCGCTCTTTCCGAGCACGCTGGCCCTTGCCTGCAGCGTCGGCACCACCGCGGTGACCTCCTCGGTGTCCATCGTGGGCGGTTCCGGGACCTTCTCGGCGTCCTCGAACCATCCCCGCGTGACCGCTACCGTCTCGGGAAGGACGGTCACGCTGCAGCGCCTGGCCGGCGACGGAGCGACGACCTATCCAACGTCCGGCAACCTGTCGGTTACCGACGGGAACAGCCTGGCGACTGCCTCCTTCACGGTTCCGGCTAACTGCCCGAGCGGCTCCACGGCAAACCCCTTTACCGTCACGCCCTCGAGTGGAACGGTGGATGGCTCCTTGACCAGCCCTGGCGTGAACCTGCTGCTATCCGGTGGATCAGGCACTTACACCATCAGCTTCGTGTCCGATCCCCGAATCGTCGCGACAGTCTTCGGCTCGACCCTGAACATTGATACCGCCACAAGCTGCCCCGTGCCGGCGACGGCGATTTCCGCCTTCGTGGTCATCTCGGACGGGGCGACCACGCAGACGGTTCCCGTCACCGGCAACGTGTGCGGCGGCGTTTCGCCGACGCCGTTCGCGGTGAGCCCGACGAGCGCGACGGTAATCGGGACCACCGGCAGCCTGGGGGTCAACCTGCTGCTGTCAGGCGGATCGGGTTCCTATAGCGTGACGTTCATCTCCGACCCCCGGATCACCGCCTCGGTTACGGGCTCCGGCTCCACCCTGAACATTCGGACGACCTTCACTTGCGCGGCACCGGCCATCAACCTGCCCGCTTCCGTGAACGTCTCGGACGGGGCGACGACGCTCACCGTCCCGGTGAACGCCACCGTCTGCCCGTGATTTCCAGGGATTCGTCGCCCATTTCGCCGGGGCACCCGCCGGATCGGGGGGCCTGCGCGGGGACAGATCCGGCGGTCCTGCCTTGTGCGCTGCAGCATCGCCGACGCGAGCCAGGACCTGCGCCCTTCAAGATTCTCCTTGCAAGCAACTGCAAGTTGCGCTTTAATAAACTTTCATAGCCTGCTGATTTATTACGAATTCTGACAGCGGGGCCCAGCATAAAGGGGAAACGATCGTGAATCTTGAGCCGCTGCGTCGCCTGCAATCGAAGCTGTCCGTCGCGTTCATCGCGGCGGCCGCGCTTGTCCTCTCGTCCTGCGGCGGCGGTGGTGCCACCAGCTCGCCGAACAACACGGGTGCCCTCCAGCTGACCCCCGGCACCGCGTCCATCTATGCGGGCGTGCCCTACACGCTGAACATCTCCGGCGGCCTGCCGCCCTACCTCGTCACCTCGAGCGAGCCGACGCTCGTCGAGCTCAACTTCACCACCAGCGACCACGCGTTCACCTTCGTCGCGCGCAACCCCGGCGTCGTCGACGTGGGCCTCGAGCTCGGCGGGAAGGACCCGGCGTACGTGCGCGCCGACGCAGA
>DAOMFQ010000241.1:0-3676 GCA_035429905.1 Gemmatimonadales bacterium | reverse complement strand
CCGGCGACCGCCCCGCCCAGTTCAAGCAGGCGCTGGCCAACGCGGTGGCCATCGTGCGGTTTGCGCGCGGCGCCGCCCCCGACCTGGTCAAGATCACGGTGTACTGCGTGGGCTGCGCCGCCGCCGCCTGGGAGGCGATGCGCACCGAGGCGGCCGCCGTCTTCCCCGCCGCGGAGGCCCCGGCCCTCACCGCCCTCGGCGTGGCCACCCTGCCCGACCCCGACCTCCTCGTGGCGGTGGACGGGGTGGCGGTGCTCCGGGGCGCGATTCCCGACCGCTACCGCGACCCCCAGGCGGGCTCCCCCCGCTAGATTACGGGGATGCTCCTCCCGCTCCTCGCCATCCTGGTGCAGGACCCTGCCCAGGCGCCGGCCCCCAAGGTTGCCATTCCCCGGATCGACACGACGATCACCCTCGACGGGGTGCTCGACGAGCCGGTCTGGGGCCAGGCGGCGCGCCTCACCGACTTCCACCAGTGGCGCCCGGTGGATGGCCGGCCCGCGGAGCAGGAAACGATCGTCCTCGTCTGGTACAGCGCCGACGCCATCCATTTCGGGGTGATCGCCCACGACACCGACCCCGGCAGCATCCGCGCCACCTTTACCGATCGCGACAAGGTGGAGGGGGAGGACCGGGTCCGGCTCTACCTCGACACCTTCAACGACCAGCGCCGCGCGTCGTTCTTCGGCGTCAACGGCCTGGGCGTGCAGGAGGACGGGCTCCGCAGCGAGACCGGCACCAGCGCCGGCCAGCTCTTCGGCGGCGAGGACGACCTCAACGTGGACTACCTCTGGTACTCCAAGGGGCGGCGCACGGAGCAGGGGTACGAGGTGGAGGTCCGGATCCCGTTCAAGAGCCTGCAGATGAACGGCACCGGCCCCCAGGCGTGGGGGTTCAACGCGGTTCGCTACGTGATGCGGAGCAGCTACCAGGACACGTGGACCGACGTCCGCCGCGCCAACGCCTCCTTCCTGGCGCAGGAGGGTACCCTCACCGGGCTGCAGGACCTGCAGCGCGGGGTCGTCTTCCAGGCACAGCCGTTCGTCACCAGCACCTGGGCGGGGGAGCGCCACACCGACGGCTCCTTCCAGCGCGACAACGTCGAGCCGAGCGCCGGGCTCAACCTCCAGCTGGCCACGAGCAGCCTCGCGTTCGACGGCACGATCAACCCAGATTTCAGCCAGGTCGAGTCGGACGCCGGGCTGATTACCGTCAACGAGCGCTTCGCGCTGTTCATTCCCGAGAAGCGGCCCTTCTTCCTCAAGGACATCGACCTCTTCTCGACGCCCAACCAGCTCATCTACACCCGGCGCATTGCCGACCCGATCGGCGGCGCCAAGGTGACGGGCAAGCTCGGCCGCAACGGCTTTGCCTACCTCGGCGCGGCCGACGAGTACGCCACCGGCAACGACGCCTGGTTCAATATTTTCCGCTACCGCCGCGACCTGGGCGCCAGCAGCGTGGCGGGCGTGACCTACACCGACCGGATGCAGGGGGGCGCCTACAACCGGGTCCTCGAGGGCGACGCCAAGATCATCTTCAAGACGATCTACTTCGTCGAGGGACAGTACGGCCAGTCGTGGACCGACCTCGACGACGGCACGCCCACCCTGGCCGACCCGATCTGGCGGCTGGCACTCGACCGCACCGGGCGCACCTGGGGCTTCAACTACGCCATCAACGGCGTCGGCAGCGAGTTCATTGCGGGGTCGGGCTTCGTGCCGCGGAGCGACGTGGTCAACGCCCACATCTTCAACCGGCTGACGTTCTACGGCGCCAAGGGCGCCGTGCTCGAGAACTTCACCACCTTCTTCGGCCCCACCTGGATCTACAGCTACGACGGCTTCGGGCACGACGCCCCCATCGAGGGGGAGCAGTCCGTCACCCTGCAGTTCCAGCTGCGCGGCGGCTGGCAGCTCAGCGTCAACCCCAAGCGGAGCTTCACCGACTTCGACCCCGATTTCTACTTCGGGATGGAGACGGTGCCCGGGGTGCCCTACCTGCCGCCGGAGCGGCTGACCAACCTCTACACCGCCGACTTCCGGGTCACGACCCCGACCTGGCAGAAGTTCAACGCCACGGCGAGCCTCGGCGCGGGCCACACGCCGCTCTACGCCGAGGGGAGCGAGGGCCAGGGCATCAAGGTGACGGGCAGCCTCGAGTACCGGCCCTCCACCACCCTCCGGTTCGAGGGGAGCGTGGCGTACGTCAACCTCAATCGCGCCGTGGACGGTTCCGACTTTGCGGAGAGCGTCATCCCGCGGTTCAAGGTGGAGTTCCAGCCGTCGGTGCCGCTCCTCTTCCGGCTGGTGATGGAGTATGGCACCACCAACCAGGCGGAACTCCGCGATCCCGTCACCGGCGGCATCCTGATCATCGACGGGCTCCCGTCGGCGCCGATCGACGACCACGGGCTCCGGGTGGACTTCCTCGCCTCCTATGAGCCCAACCCCGGCACCGTGGCCTACTTCGGCTACGGCGCCGTGTCGGCGTCGGACACCGCCTGGAACTTCGGCTCGCTCCAGCGACAGCAGGACGGCTTCTTCCTCAAGCTGGCGTACCTCTACCGCAGGTAGGGGTGCCTCGGAGGCCCCGTGCGCCGCTCGGCCATCCTCGGGACGGGCTTTTGCGTGCCCGACCGCGTCGTCACCAACGACGACCTCTCGGCCATGATGGACACCTCCGATGCCTGGATCCGCGAGCGGACCGGCATCGAGCAGCGCCGCTGGGTCACGGAGGGCCAGACCTCCGTGGACCTGGCCCTCCCCGCCGCCCGGCGCGCCCTCGAGGCGGCGGGGCTCGCCCCCACCGACCTCGACGCCATCGTCTTTGCCACAAGCACCCCCGACCACTTCTGCCCCGGCAACGGGGTGTACCTCCAGCGCGCCCTCGGCGCGGGGCCGCTCCCCGCCCTCGACGTCCGCACCCAGTGCAGCGGCTTCGTGTACGCGCTCTCGGTGGCCGACGCCTGGATCCGCGCGGGGCAGTACGAGCGGGTGCTGGTGGTGGGCGAGGAGATCCAGTCCACCGGCATGGACGTGAGCACCGCCGGGCGGAACACCGCCGTCATCTTTGCCGACGGCGCCGGCGCCGCAGTGCTGGGCCCCGTGGATGAGCGGGAGGGACGCGGGCTCCTCGGCTTCGACCTCCACAGCGACGGCGACTACGCCGACAAGCTCTGGGTGGACGCCCCCGGCTCGATGTACCACCCGCGCATCTCGAAGGAACAGCTCGAGGCGGGGCAGCAGTGGCTCCAGATGGACGGGCGCGAGGTGTTCCGCCACGCGGTGACCCGGATGCCCGAGTCGGCCACCGCGGCGCTGGCCCGGGCCGGCCTCGGCTGGAAGGATGTGTCGCTGCTCATCGCGCACCAGGCCAACCTCCGGATTGCCGAGGCCATCCAGAAGCGGCTCGAGCTGCGCGACGACCAGGTGTACAACAACATCCAGCGCTACGGCAACACCACCTCGGCCACCATCCCGATCGCGCTCGACGAGTGCGTCCGGAGCGGGCGGGTCAAGCGGGGCGACCTCCTGGTGCTGACGGCGTTCGGGTCGGGATTCATGTGGGGGAGTGCGGTGGTGCGGTGGTAGGACAAGAGGACTGAGGACTTGGGACTTGGGGACTTGGAGGGGAGGAAGGAGAAAGGGACTTGGAGGCTGGAGGGGTGGGTTTC
>DAOMFQ010000240.1:0-3683 GCA_035429905.1 Gemmatimonadales bacterium | reverse complement strand
AACACCCGGACGTTCAACCTTTCCTTTGGCGCCGGTACCCGCATCAAGATGGTGGCCTCCGACCTGAGCCACTTCGCCACCGAGTCCTGGGCCGAAAGCGTCGTGATTGCCCCGGCGGAACGCTATGTCGTCGAGGTCCGGTTCGACCGGCCGGGGAAGGTGGCACTGGTGAACGCGGTCCAGGCGCAGGACCATGTCTACGGCCGCTTCTTCTCCGAAGTCGACACCCTCGGCGTGGTAAGTGTCGGGTCGGCACCGGCCAGGCCGGAGCTGGCAACGAGCTTCAACACACTCCGGACCGATCGCGTCGTGGCCAACGAGACCGCCGCGCTGCTCCGCGCCAACCAGGGGCTGCCGCCGGAGCATGTGCTCGAGCTCCGCGCCCACTGGGTCGGGCTGCCTTTCGTGACCGAGCGGCTGATGCGGGTGGACAGCATCTACCACAATCCGGTCGAGTGGGCCGGCACGATGCCCGGGATGAACTGGGCCACGATCGGCACCCAGGCGCAGTGGACGCTCCGCGATCCGGCCACCGGCAAGGTGAACCACGAGATCGACTGGCGGTTCCGGAGGGGCGACCTGGTGCGGGTGCGGCTGGTGAACGTCCGGGAAGCGCTCCACGCCATGCAGCACCCCATCCACCTCCACGGCCAGCGGTTCCTGGTTCTGGCGGTCAACGGGGTCCCCAATGACGACCCGGCCTGGAAGGACACGGTCCTTGTGCCGGCGGGCGGCGCGGTGGACCTTCTGGTGGAGATGTCGAACCCCGGCCCGTGGATGCTCCATTGCCATATCGCGGAGCACCTGCAGGCCGGCATGATGATGACCGTCAACGTGGAGGAGCCGTGACCCGCTCTCCGATCGTCCGAACCCTGCTCGCTGCCGCCCTGGCCGCATTCACGCCGGCGCTTCTCGCCGCGCAGCGGCCTCAGCTCTCCGAAAACACCCGGACCTACGTGGTCGTGGACAGCCCCGTCGTGGCGATCACCAACGTGCTGGTCATCGACGGGACCGGCGGCGCGGCGGTTCCGGGCCAGACGGTCGTGATCCGCGACGGGATGATCGCCGAGGTGGGCCCCGCCAAGAAGGTGAAGGTGCCGGCGGGCGCCGCCGTGGTGGACGGCACCGGGCGCACCCTGATTCCCGGCCTGGTCGGGATGCACGACCACCTCTATTACTCCGCGGCCGGCGGCCGCGCCGCCCAGATGAGCTACACCGGGCCGCGGCTCTACCTCGGCTCGGGTGTCACGACGGTCCGCACCACCGGCAGCCGGTCGCCCTACGGCGACATCAACCTCAAGCGCCGGATCGACCAGGGTGAAGTGCCGGGTCCCCGCATCTACGTGACGACCCCCTACCTGACCGGCCCCGGCGGCGGCGGCCAGATGTCGGTGGTGGAGAGCGCGGAGCAGGCGCGCCGGTTCATCGACTACTGGGCGGACGAGGGCGCCACCTGGGTCAAGTTCTACACCGACATCAGCCGCGAGGCGATGGGGGCCGCCATCGACGAGGCGCACAAGCGCGGGATGCGGGCCACCGGGCATCTCTGCTCGGTGACCTTCCGCGAGGCGGTGGACCTCGACATCGACGACCTGGCGCACGGCGGCATGACCGCCTCCGATTTTGTCCCGGGCAAGGAGCCCGACAAGTGCCCGCCGAACTCGCTGGCCGCGATCGATCGCGAAATCGCCGGCGACGGGCCGATCGCCGCGCCGCTGATCGCGTACATGATCAAGAACGGCGCCTCGATGACGACCACCCCGGCGGTGTACGAGCTGTTCTACCAGAACCGGCCGGTCACGGAGGCGCGGACCCTGGACTTGATGGCGCCGGAGGTGCGCGCCTCCTACGTGGCCGAGCGGGCCCGGATCGACACCATGCCGAACTGGGCGCTGACGCCTGAGGGGTTCGCGAGGGCACTCGCGTTCGACCTCGCCTTCTACAACGCGGGCGGGGTGCTTGGGAGCGGAGTGGACCCGACCGGCAACGGCGGTGCGCTGCCCGGGTTCGGCGACCAGCGCGGCTACGAGCTGCTGATCGAGGGACACTTCACGCCGGAGCAGGCGGTGCAGGTCATCACGCTCAACGGCGCCAAGATCCTGGGGGCGGCCGACCGGTACGGGTCGATCCAGGTGGGCAAGGTGGCCGACCTGGTGTTGCTGCAGGGCGACCTCCGCTCCAGCCCGACCGTCATCGAAAACGTGGTGATCGTCTTCAAGGACGGAGTGGGGTATGACTCCCCGAAGCTGATTCTGGCCACGAAGGGCCGGGTCGGCATTGACTGACGCGCCGGCGGGCCCGCCGGCGGCGGAACAGGGTCTCGTCCGGGCCATCGGTCCCTGGACACTCGGTGCGAATGCCGTCAACCTGACCATCGGCGCCGGCATCTTCGCACTGCCAGCGGCGGTGGCGGCCATTTTGGGCCCCGCAGCGCTCCTCGCGTACCTGGTCTGCGGCGCGCTGGTCCTGCTGGTGCTCACCTGTTTCGCGGAGGTCGGAAGCCAGGTCACGCGGTCGGGCGGGGCAGTTGCGTACATCGAGGAGGCCTTCGGTCCGATGGCCGGGTTCGTAACTTGGGTGGTCTTCACGCTTGCCTATTGCGCGGGTTCCGACGCCGCCGTGGCCCACGTGATGATGGACGCGCTGGCCGTCGCCTTCCCCGCCCTTTCCGGCGGAGTGGCGCGCACTCTCGCCTTCGTGCTCCTCTTTGCGGGGTTGGCCTTCGTGAACGTCCGCGGCGTACGCCAGGGTGCCAGGCTGGCGATGACTGCCACCGTGGCCAAGCTGCTGCCGCTCCTTCTGCTGGTCGCGATGGGGATCTTCGCGGTGCAAGCGTCCAACCTGGCGTGGCCCGGCTGGCCGTCGTTCGAACAGCTGGGCGCCGGCACGCTCCTCCTCTTCTTCGCCTTCGGAGGCGTGGAGAGCGCGCTCACACCGAGTGGAGAAATCCGCGATCCGGCCCGTTCCGTGCCCCGCGCCGTGCTCGGCGCCACCGCTGCCATCGTGCTGCTCTACTTGTCGCTTCAACTCGTGGCGCAGGGCGTGTTGGGAAGCGAGCTCGCCCAGGGCAGCCCGACGCCGCTCGCCGACGTGGCCCAGCGGCTGGCTGGCGGCGTCGGGCGGAGCATCGTGGTGGCGTGCACCGCCGTGGCCTGCTTCGGGCTCCTGGCGGGAGACATGATCGGAAGCCCGCGGGCCTTCCTGACGATCGCCGAGGGCGGGATGCTGCCGGCGGCGCTCGCCCGGGTGCATCCCCGCTTTCACACGCCGGCCGTCGCGATCATCGTGTTCGCAGTGCTCACCCTGCTGCTCGCGCTGTCCGGTGGATTCAAGGCGCTGGCGGTGCTCGCGAGCATGGCGCTGCTCCTGACGTACCTGGCCGTCTGTCTGGCCGCGCTCAAACTGCGCTACTCGAGGCCCCGGACGCCCGGCAGCTTCCGCGCGCCCGGCGGCCCCGTGGTGGGGCTGCTGGCTTCGGCGGTGGTGCTCTGGGTGCTGGCGCACTCGACCCGGAAGGAAACGCTGAGCATGGCGGCGCTCATCGCGGCGGCCATCGCCTACTTCCTCTTGCACCGGCGATTCGTGCGCCGGGGTGACGTTCATGCCTGACCCGCTTCCCCGCCTCGTCGCCGCGCTGGCGGACAAATACCGCATCGAGCGCGAGCTCGGCGCGGGCGGCATGG
>DAOMFQ010000239.1:0-3698 GCA_035429905.1 Gemmatimonadales bacterium | reverse complement strand
CTGTTAATCAGCGGGTCGGGGGTTCGAGTCCCTCCTCGGGAGCCTTGAAGGACCAATAGCAACGGTACCGGCACAACGGCTTGGGCGCTTGCCCAGGCCGTTCTGTTCTTTTGGGGTGTGCGGCATCCGGCGCGCGGAGGCGTGAGGTGCGTCACCGCGCCGGCTCGGCGAATGGCAGATTCATGTTGTAGATTTTCTGCGCGCTACCGAATGTCGGCATTTGAAACGAGGATGGCTCATATGCGTTGGATCCATCGAATCTCAGCCGTGGGAGCCCTGGCCGCACTGGCCGCCTGCTCCTCCACCGAACCGACTACCACCGCGGACCCGAACGTGACCGCGGATGTCGCGGCGGTGGCCACCGAACTCGGCGCCCAGGACGTCGAGGCAATGCACGGTCCGGGCGGTGCGTTCGGATTTGGCTTCCGCGGCGACCTCGGCCGCTTCGGTTGCGATTCAGTCAGCGGATTCGGGCTGACGATCGTTCGCACCTGCAGCTTCGCTGACAGTGACGGCGTCGCCCAGACGGCCTACGACACGTCCGCCACGGCTACGGTGACTGTGCACACCGAGATCACCGGGGCATTCGGCCGGGAGGGCTGGAGCGCCACGATCAACCGGACGACGGATCTCGTCGTGTCCGGCCTCGCGGGTGCGAACACCACCATGATCTGGAACGGCTCCGGCTCTGGAGCCTCCAGCTGGACGTGGGTGGTGGACAGCGCCGACACGCGCCAGTACAACATGACGTACACCGGTTCGATCACGAATGTCGTCATTCCGGTGCCGCGGACCTCCACCAGTTGGCCGCTGTCGGGCACCATTGCCCGCGAGGTGACCGTCACCTACGTCGGCGGCCCGAAGGACGGCACCACCGTCACGCGCAGCACGACCCTCGAGTTCAACGGCACCCAGTTCGCCACGCTCACGGTGAACGGCGAGACTTTCCAGGTCGATCTCGCGCGCCGCAGTTGCCACCGCGATGGCTCTCGCGGTGGTGATCGCGACGGAGACCATCACGGAGGGTAGGGTGGGAATCCCCGCGCGCCCTCGGACGGCCTCGCCACGTGGCGGGGCCGTTGTCGTTTGCCGGCGCTTGTGCCATCTCGGGGGGGCTGTAGCTTAGCGAGGCAGGTTGCCTGAAGCCCTTTTCCTGCGAGAGTCAGAGTCGATGCTCAAGATCCTGGTTGCCCTTGCCGCGTCCGCCGCCTTTGCGCTTCCATCCTTCACCGCCGACAAGCACCCGGTCGGCCGGATCCGGACCCCTCAGGGCGAGATTCTCTTCTATCTCTACCCCCAGACGCCGAACCACCTGGCAAGCTTCGAGAAGCTCGCCCAGACCCACTACTGGGACTCCCTGACCTTCAACCGGGTCATCAAGAACTTCGTGGCGCAGGGAGGCTGCCCCGACACGCCGGAAGGATTTGCGGGCTCGCCGTACAACCTGGCTCCCGAGTTCAACGACAGCCTCCGTCACGTGTACGGCGCGGTGGGCGCCGGGCGCGACGACAACCCGCAGAAGCTGTCCGCCGGGTGCCAGTTCTACATCGTCGCCAACAAGAACGGACTGAAGCGCCTCGACGGGAACTACACGGTGTACGGGCAGGTGATCAAGGGCATGGACGTGGTGGAGACAATCGTGTCGGTGCCCACCGATTCCAGCGACGCGCCCCTGACGCCGATTCCCCTGAAGGTGGACGTGATCCAGCTGACGTCGGCACAACTCGAGGCGTACGGCTACCACGTGAAGTAGCGCGACGTGCGCAGAAGGCGTCGCCCCGACAACAAGACGGCCCAGGCGCTTGCCTGGGCCGTCTGCGTTCCGGGTCCCTGGAGGGGCGCTATTGCCTGACCCACGTGGGCCGGAGGTCGCGGGTCACCTGGGCCACCATGTCGTCCACCATGTTGGCGTAGGCGGCGTTCGGGTCGCTGGCCGAGATGCTCGGAAGCCGCCCCGCGTTCATCGAGACCTGCCCGACGCTCTGGCTCGCCGAGCCGCTGGAACGCCAGAGCGTTCCGCCGGAGCTGGTCGAGAGGAGCCGCACGCTCAACTCGCCGGACACGGTGGCCCCGACGTTCACGTCTCCACCCACGCTCACGCTGCCGCGCGGCTTGGCGTCGGTGACGGCGAGCTGTCCGAAGAAGACCGCCGAAATGTGCTTGTCGCGGCCGACCGCCTGGGCGGCTGCCGGTGCATCGCCCTCGGCGAGAAGGCGGGCCACCGTCGAGTCCGCCGGACCCAGTTCCAGCAACTCGAACCCGCTCTGGCTGGCGAGCACTTCGTCCGCAAACCGCTGCGTGGCGAGCTGTCCCAGGCCGTTCTTCGCCTTGTCGGCCGAGAAGGTGACGAGGGCAACACGGTCGTAGTTGCCCAGGTCCAGCCGGGGCGGGACTCGGGTCATTTGCGAGGCACAGGCGGAGAGCGCGAGACCGGCGACGAGAACCGCGGCACCCGGACGAACCGCACTCATGAGCAACTGCTTGGCGGACAACATCTTTCCCTGCCTGGTAGAGGTCACGCCCCAGAATTGGCAAGAAGCGCGCCCATTGCGCCCATGCCACGGTAGGTGGGAAACTTGGGCACCCCATGCACTCCTCCATCGCCTTCCTGACCGACCTGGCCCTCGTGCTGGGTGTGGCTGCCCTCACGAGCGTGCTCTCGCATCGCCTGCGGCTGCCGCCGGTCTTCGGGTACCTGGTGGCCGGCGTGATCATCGGGCCGACCGACTTCTTCCCGCTCGTGGCCGACGTGGCGACGGTCCGCACCCTCTCCGAGCTCGGCGTCATCCTCCTGATGTTTTCGCTCGGCCTCGGCTTCACGCTCCGGAAGATCGCGCGGCTCGCCTCCACCGCCGGTCTCATCGCCGCGGTGGAAATCGGGCTCTGCCTCTCGCTGGGCTACCTGGTCGGCCAGGCGCTGGGGTGGAGCCGGATCGAGAGCCTCTTCGCCGCCGCCCTCGTCGCCATCTCGAGCACCATGATCATCGCGAAGGTGTTCGAGGACCAGCGCATCGAGGGCTCACTGGCGGACGTGGTCTACGGCGTCCTCGTGATGGAAGACCTGGTGGCCATCCTCTTCCTCGCCGTGCTCAGCGCGATGGTCGGCGGGAGCGGCTCCACCACCGCGCTCGTGGCCGGCACCGTCCCCAAGCTCGCGCTCTTCCTCTCCGTCGTCATCCTGGTCGGGTTGTTTTCTGTGCCGCGGGCGTT
Organism: Gemmatimonadales bacterium; assembly: GCA_035429905.1. GTDB lineage: Bacteria > Gemmatimonadota > Gemmatimonadetes > Gemmatimonadales > GWC2-71-9 > SPDF01. The sequence goes on along the minus strand of DAOMFQ010000239.1, from coordinate 488 downwards.
CCGATGGGTCGTCCGGCTCCGGCGCGACGAGACCACGCTCGTGGCCAGCGTCGGACTCTGCTTTTCGCTGGCGCTGCTGGCGCAGATGGCCGGATTCTCGGTGGCCCTGGGCGCCTTCCTGGCGGGGTCTTTCGTGGCGGAGGGCGGCGTATCGCGCCAGGTGGAGCCGCTGATCCGCCCGCTGCGCGACATGTTCGCCGCCATCTTCTTCGTGGCGGTGGGTATGTCGATCGAGCCCTCCGCCATCCTCGAGCACTGGCCCGCCGTGCTGGCGCTGAGCGCGGCAGTGCTGGTCGGCAAGACGCTCGGCGTCACGAGCGGCGCGTTTCTGGCCGGCCTCGGCACGCGGACTTCGATCCGCGCCGGGCTGTCCATGGCGCAGATCGGCGAGTTCTCCTTCATCATCGCCGGCCTCGGCGTGGCGAGCGGCGCCACCGATTCGTTCCTGGCGCCGGTGGCGGTGTTCGTCTCGGTCCTGACCGCGCTCC
>DAOMFQ010000238.1:0-3707 GCA_035429905.1 Gemmatimonadales bacterium | reverse complement strand
CCCGCCGCGTAGTCCACCGGCACCAGCGTGCCGACCAGGTCCCTGCCCCACACCGCCTGGAGCCGCTCGGCTTCGTCCTGCGCCGGCGGGATCGCCAGGCGCACCTGGCCGTCCTGGACGAGCTCGAAGGCCACCGCGGGATGTGCGAGCGCGAGCGTGGCCACCGCCTCGTAGGCGGCGCGGGATTCGCTCGCCGCCGAGCGGAGAAACTTGCGGCGCGCCGGCGTGTTGAAGAAGAGCCCACGCACCGTGACGGTGGTGCCCCGCTGCCTGGCCACGGCGCCCACGTGCTCCAGGCGGCCGCCGACCACCTGCAATTCGGTGCCCTCGCCCTCGCCGTCGGCGGTGGTCAACGTGAGGCGGGAGACAGAGCCGATGGCCGGCAGCGCCTCCCCCCGGAAGCCGAACGTGGTGACGCCCGTCAGGTCGGCCGCGCTTCGGATCTTGCTGGTGGCGTGGCGATCGAGCGAGAGCACCGCGTCCTCCCGCCCCATCCCCGACCCGTCGTCCGCCACCTCGATGAGCGTCTTGCCTCCGTTCTCCACGCTGATGCGGACGTGAGTGGCGCCGGCATCGATGGCGTTCTCGACCAGTTCCTTGAGGGCCGAGGCGGGGCGCTCAACCACCTCGCCCGCGGCGATCTGGTCGGCGACGGCATCAGGGAGAATGGCGATCCGGCGCGGCATCGATGAAATCTACTTCGGGTCCACGGGGACGACGGATGCGCCCGGTATCCAGCCGAGCCGGCCCATCGGATCGCGCACCAGGAGCCATCCCCGCTGGCCGCTCACCTCGATCACCGCCTGGCCCTCGTCGAGCGTGGCGAGCGGGGAACCCCGCCCATGGGGGCTCACACGGATCGGCACCGAGTCGCGGACCAGTGCCACCGGCTGGGCGTTCCAGTGCCGGAGCCAGAGCGCGGTGGCGCCGAGCAGGAGGGCCACGCTTCCGAGCCAGACCCACCGCGTGGTCAGCGCGGGCCGGCTGAAGAGACCAACCCACGTGACGACCCAGAGCAGGAGCGCGGCGAGCGCGGCCTCGGACGGAGTGAAGGGCGCCGTCCAGAGCCGGCGCGCAGAGACCGGGTCGGGCGCTGGCGTGAGTTGCAGGGCGCGGCGAATACTGGCATTGCGTGGCGCGAGCCGGAGTGCGTGTCGCCATTCCGCGCTGGCCTGGGCCGGCTCACCGAGCCGGTAGTCGGCTGCGCCGAGGTTGTACCAGTGCGCCGCGACGTCGGGCTGCGCGGCGGCGCGCGCCTCGAACGCGGCCCGCGCGGCCCCCAGGGCGCCGCTCTCATAGAGCGCTTCCGCCGATTGACCCTGTGCGGAAGCATCGTGCGGGTACAGGGCCAGGAGGCAGAGGGTGAAGAGACCGTGCGAGACGCGCCGCCGGCGCCCGCCCCCCGCAAGCCGGGCCCGGAGTGCGTCCCACTGGGCCAGGAGCTCGTCGTCGTGCCCCTGCTGGGACGGCGCGTAGCGCCGTGCGCGGAGCGCGGCGCGGAGGGAGAGGAGTTCCTGCACCGTGTCGGGCTCGAGCCCCGCGGCGCGAAGCGCCGCGGAAAGGTCCGATTCGTCGCCGCTCACGACCGCGCCGGGGGCCAGCCCGGCCACCAGCCCATCGAGCTCGATCTCGACGGAGCGCGCCGTGAGTCGCCTCGCGGCGGCCTGCTTCGGTTTCCGCGGGCGATTGCGGCGGACCAGACGCAGCGCCGCCCACGCCGCCGGCGGACCCAGCAGGATCGCCAGCCAGCCCCACGGGCCTGGCCAGGAAATGAACGTGGCCGGCACCAGGCTGCGGCTGGCCACCAGCAGTGGCGGCGGCAGCGCGCCTTCGGCAACCGCGAGCGGCTGCGCGATCGGGAGGGCCACGGCGGGGAGCTTCGCCACCCGAAACGTGCGGGTGCCGAGATCGAAGTAGGGGTATTCCACCGCGGGCAGCATGAGGGTTCCCACCGCGTCGGCCACCAGGGTGAAGCCGAAGGTCTTGGTGCCCGACACGATCCCGTTCCGCGTCTCGGGCCGCTCCTCGACCAGGTCTGCATAGGCACGAGATCCGGTGGGCCAGTCCGCGACCGGCGCGGGCCAAAGCGTCACGTTGCCCTTCCCGGTCACCACGAGCGAGACATGCATTGGCTCGCGCGCGTGCGGCGCCGCGGGGGTCACGACGCGGTCGAGGGTCAGGTCGGTGCCGATCGCGCCGGTGAAGTTCGGCGGGCGGCCGGCGGTCGGGATCGGGTCCACCTGGATGCGCCCGCTGTCGCTCGCCACGGTGAAGCGCTCTTCCTGGCTGAAGAACTGGAGGGCCAGCGGGACGGAGTACTGCATCTGGGCTGGTGCGATCGCGAGCTCGCCGCTTCGCACCGGGAAGGCCACCTGGTGCGCCACGAAGAGGTCGTACCACATGCCGCCGACCCGCCGGCTTGCCGCGATCCCGACCGGCGCCGGTTGCGGGTAACTCCACATCCCCTCGACCGTGGGGGGCACCAGGGTCGGTGCCCGGCGGAGTTGAAGCCGAAGGTCGCGCGGGAACCACGCCGCCGTGACGATGTCCACCTGTTCGCCAACCAACACCTCGTCGTCGGACACCAGCAGCGACAGCCCGACCTGTCCGGGTGCCGACGGCGGCCGCGCCTGCTCGAGGAGGCGCCTGATCCGGGGATTGACCTGCGCCGCGACCGAGGCGCTGCCGGTGTCCGTCACCTTGACGGTCAGGGCGCCGACCTCCGCGATCGTGTCCCCCTGCCGGGCCTGGAACGGGCCGAATTTCCATTGGCCCGAGCGGAGCGCCCGGAGCCGGAGCTGGATGACCTTGCTGCGCGGGACGTCGGCATCGGGGTTGACGCTGGTGGCCTCCGTCCGCGACACGACCACGAACCCGTCGCTCGTACCGAGCCGCACGTCGATGGGGAGCGCGGACGCGCTTCGGGTGCGGATCACGAGCAGGACTTCCTCGCCGACCGACACCTCGTCACGGTCGAGGGTCACCGTCAGCTCGGGAGGCTTGGCCTGCTGGAGGAGGGCCAGCGCCAGGAGGGCGACTACCAATCCTTGGCCCCCCCTGTGCCGCCGGACAGGCGGTCCAGCTGGCGGTTGCGTGTCGTGCGCTCCTCGCGCTCGACCGAATTCAGGATCTGCTCGGCCTGCTCCCGTGTGAGCCCGCGGTTCTGCTGCCTGGCCTGATCCGGCGGCTTCGGCTGCTGCCCGGCCGGTGGCGGTGGCGGCTTCTGCCCGCCGCCCGACGGCGGCGGAGGCGGCCGCATGCGCTCCGCCAGTTCGAGATTCCATTTGGCGCGGTCGGAGCCCGGTTCGAGGAGCAGCGCCTCCCTCAGGTGGGTGGCCGCCTCACCGAGAAGGGTATCCCGGAGGGTCGAATCGGCCTCGGCGGCGCGCAGGTCGACGACGCCGAGATTGTACAACGCGCGGTACCGGAGCCCGGGGTCGGTGGTCCGGGCCGCCTCGATGAGCGCGCGCCGCGCGACCTTGAGGTCGCCGGCGCGGAGCGCGGCGGTGCCGGCGTTGTAGAAGGCGGTGTCCCGCTGGTTCCCTTCCCTCGCGTCGCGCAGGAAGGCGCCCGCCGCGTCGGCGGGCTTCCCGGAGCTCAGCGCGCGCTCGCCCGCGGAGGGGCGCTGGGCGTGGGCCGCCGCGGGCAGCGACACGACCAGCCCGAGCGCCAGCAACGAAGCACCGCTCCGCAGGAGCGTTTGCCCC
>DAOMFQ010000237.1:0-3740 GCA_035429905.1 Gemmatimonadales bacterium | reverse complement strand
ATTCGGCGTCACTGAGCAGGTAGGAGTCCACCGCGAGGGCCCTTGTCATAGGTGCGATAAAGATGCGGGAACCGCCCCAAACGTTGCAGGGGTGGGCACAAGAAGAGCGTGCCGGGGAGCGGGGGCCTGAGACATCAACCCATGGTGGCCCATAACACCATGTAGGTCATCAGCTTAGAGGCCCGTCGCTTCGCTTCGCCCCCGGCCACCGTCCCTGGTCCTCCACCCCTACGTCTCCGCCGCACAGCCCGTTTCCCGACTCCCTGATATCTTTGCCCCATGCCCGCCTCCACCACCGCCCCGAAGCTCTGGCTCCACCACCTGGCCGACGAGGCCGACGCGGCATTCCTCTATCGCGAGCTCGCAGCCGGTGAGCCCGACCCGAAGAAGTCGGCGCTCTACACCCGGCTCTCCGAGGTGGAGAACCGCCATGTCGGCGTCTGGCAGAAACTCCTCGCGGAGAACGGCCATTCCGTCCCGACCGTCCGGGTTTCGGTGAAGGCCCGGGCCATGGCCTGGCTGGCGCGTCGGTTCGGTCCGCAGTGGCTGCTGCCCATGCTGCTCGAAGAAGAAGGACAGGAGGTCAAGGGGTACCTGCAGCTCTACAAGTCCGCACCCGACGGCGCCACCGGGCCTGCGGCCCTCCGCCTGGCGCGCGAGTCGAAGGAACACGCAGACACCCTCTCGAAGATTGCCGGCGCGGTCGGGGAGCCGTGGCACAAGACCCAGGCGGGCGGCTTCCTCCGCAATGTGGTCTACGGATTCAACGACGGGTTGACCGCGAACTTCGGGCTGGTGGCCGGGATGATCGGTGCCGCCGAGTCGATGGGGACGGCCGGGCACGCGGTCGTGGTGGCCGGGCTCGCCGGCATGGTCGCTGACGCGCTTTCGATGGGATCGTCGGGATACCTGGCGGCCAAGAGCGAGCGCGAGGTGTACGAGCACGAGATCGCGATGGAGCGGGAAGAAATCCGGCTCATGCCGGAACTCGAGACAGAAGAGCTGAGCCTGCTCTACCAGGCGAAGGGCATCCCGGAGGACCAGGCGCACGAGCTGGCCGGCCAGGTCATGGCCGACCCGGAGCGGGCGCTCGAGGAGAAGGTGCGGGAGGAGCTCAAGATCGGCGATGCCACCAGCACGCCGTTCCGCGAGGCGTGGGTCACCGGCACCGCGACCGCCTTCGGGGCGCTGATTCCGGTCGCTCCCCTCCTGGTGAGCACGGCGCCCTGGGCGATCTACACCTCATTCGCGCTCGCCATGCTGTCGCACTTCGGCGTCGGCGCGGCCCGGAGCTTCTTCACCGGGCGGGGCATCGTCCGGAGCGGCATGGACATGTTCCTGGTGGGGCTGGGGGTGGCGGTGGTGGGGTACTTCGTGGGCGAGTGGATCGTGAAACTGCTGTAGAGGCGGGGAGGCGGGGAAGCGGGGATGTGGTTGCGGGAGTCGCCAGAATCGGTAGCTTCACGGCCTTCCCACCTTCCGGAGACATGATGCGTTCCAGCGGCCCCGCCCGTGCGTCCGCGCTGTTGCCCGTGCTGCTGCTCCTGGCCGCCTGTGGCCCGTCGGGGCTGGACGGCACCGGACCCGTGACCCGCACGTATTACGTTGCCGCCGACGAGGTGGTGTGGGACTACGCCCCCGCCGGAAAGAACCTCATTGCCGACGCGGACTGGAACGACGTGCAGCGGCCCTTCGTGACGGCGGGCGACATGCACGTGGGGCGCCTGGCGCGGAAGGCCATCTACCGCGAGTACACCGACAGCACCTTCACCACGCTGACGCCGCGCCCACCCGAGTGGGAGCACCTCGGCATCATGGGCCCCCTCCTCCGCGCCGTCGTCGGCGACACCATCCGAGTCGTCTTCCGCAACAACGCGACCTTCCCGGCCAGCATGCATCCGCACGGAGTGTTCTACCTCAAGGACTCCGAGGGCGCCCCCTACGCCGATGGCGCCGGCGCCGGCTCGCAACTCGACGACGGGGTCGCCCCGGGGGCGACGCACGTCTACACCTGGCCGGTACCGGAGCGGGCCGGCCCCTCGCACGCGGAGGGCAGCACCGCCTTCTGGATGTACCACTCCCACACGCACGAAGTGGACGACGTCAACGCCGGCCTGATCGGGCCGATGATCGTCACGGCCCGCGGCCGGGCCCGGGCCGACGCCACGCCGACCGACGTGGACCGCGAGCTGATCGTGGGATTCCTGGAATTCGATGAGACCAATAGCACCCTCTGGGAGGAAAACCTCCGGGCCTACGGCAAGCCGCCGAAGGTGATCAAGCCGGACATCGTGTTCGGGGAGCGGCAGGTGGGGCCCGAATCGCAATACGCGTTCAAGGAGACGCTGAACGGCTTCTTCTACGGCAACACACCCGGCCTGTCGATACACGAGGGCGATCGGGTGCGGTGGTACCTGATGGCGTCGACCAATTTCGAGATCCACGCCCCGCACTGGCACGGCAACACCGTGCAGTCGGAGCACATGACTACGGACGTGGCCTCGCTGCTGCCGATGGGGATGCTGGTGGCGGACATGGTACCGGACAACCCGGGGCGATGGCTGTTCCACTGCCACGTGGCGCCGCACCTGCTGATGGGGATGGAGGCGACGTACGAAGTGTTGCCGCGACGTGTGGCAACTCGGTAAGAAGCGGGGAAGCGGGGAGGCGGAATTCCCCGCTTCCCCGCCTTGTTAGGCGACCACCAGGTTCAGCAGCCGTCCCGGTACGTAGATCTGCTTCTTCAGTTCCTTCCCCTCGGTGAACCGGCGCACGGCGTCCTCCTGCAGGGCCGCGGCGGCGATGGCGGATTCCTCCGCGCCGCGTGGCACCCGCACCTTGCCCCGGGTCTTGCCGTTGACCTGTACCGGGATCTCCATGAGGTCCTCGACCGTGAGCCGCTCGTCCCAGGTGGGCCACGACGCGGCGAATACCGTGGTCGTGGCGCCGAGCCGCTCCCAGCACTCCTCCGAAAAGTGGGGCGCGAAGGGCGCCAGCAGGAGCACCAGGTCCTTGACGAGCTGCCGGTCGGAGCAGTTGGTCTCCCGCATGACGTTCAGCAGCTCCATCAGCGCGGCGATGGCGGTGTTGTAGCTCAGCGCCTCCATCGCCTCGGTGACCTTCTTGACCGTCTGGTGCCGCTTGACCATGACGGCCTGGTGGACCTCCTGCCCCGCCAGCGTCACGTGCTCGCACTGCCCCACGAGGTCCCACACCTTCTCCAGGAACCGCCGCGGGCCGCTGATCCCGGAGTCGCGGAAGTCGCCGCCCTCCTGGAACGGCCCCAGGAACATCAGGTACATCCGGAAGGTGTCGGCACCCCACCGGGCGATGTACTCGTCCGGGATGACCACGTTCCCCTTCGACTTCGACATCTTCGAGCCGTCCTTCACGATGAGCCCGTGGGCCCGGAACGTGGCGAACGGCTCCTCGAAGTCCAGATGGCCCAGCTCGTGGAGCACCATCGCCACGAACCGGGAGTACAGCAGGTGGAGCACCGCGTGCTCGTTGCCCCCGATGTACATCGGGACCGGGCACCACTTCCGGGTCCTCGCCGAATCGAACGGCCGATCGTCGAACTCGGTGCTCGGATAGCGAAGGTAGTACCACGCCGAGTCGAGGAAGGTGTCGGACACGTCGGTTTCGCGCCGCCCGCGCTGGCCGCAGGTCGGGCACGGGACGTAGTACCACTCCTCGTGCCGCGCGAGTGGTGACACGCCGGAGTCGTCGGGCCGGAAGTC
>DAOMFQ010000236.1:0-3802 GCA_035429905.1 Gemmatimonadales bacterium | reverse complement strand
GACTGGTTCGGATTTGACGACGCCCTCTTCGCCGCTGCCCGGCTCCTGGAAATCGTGTCCCGCACACCGCGCGGCCTGGCGCCGCTCCTCGCGGACCTGCCCAGGACGTTCTCGACGCCTGAGATCCGTGTGGACTGCCCGGACGACCGCAAGTTCGACATCGTGGCCCGCGCCACGGCCCATTTCCGGGCCCGGTATCCCGTCAACGACATCGACGGCGTCCGGATGTCGTTCGCACATGGGTGGGGGCTGATTCGAGCCTCCAACACCCAGCCGATCCTCGTGCTCCGGTTCGAAGCCACGGACGAGCGATCCCTCGCCGAGTATCAGCGGGAAGTCCAGTCCTGGCTCGCGGAGCAGGGCGTCCGGGGCTAGGTCGGTGTCGGCCCGCGGACGGTGGGTGCTTGGCTCGCTCGCCGCACTCGTGGTCCTGCTGTTCGCCGGGCACTGGGTGGCGGACTTCCTCGCCGATCGCTGGTGGGCGGCCGCGCTGATTCCAGAGGCGCCCGGGTTCCTCTCGGGCGTGCATCTCCTCCGCCTCACCCTCGACGTCGCCGCGGTCCTCGTGGCCACCGCGTGGTACGCCGGCCACCTCCTCATCGTGCACCGGGCCATCGGTTCGGTGCAGATCTCCCGCCAGGTCGCCAACCTTGAAATCCGCGAGGCCGTCACCCCGGCCACGCTCCTCCCGCTCGCGCTGGGCGTCGGGGCGGCGCTCGGGGTCATTGCCGGTCTCGGGGCTGGCGAGGACTGGCCGGTCTTCGCCCTCGCATGGCAGGGCGTGACGTACGGGATCACGGATCCCTATGTCCACCGGGACGTGGGCGTGTTCGTCGCCCAGTTGCCACTGTGGGTCATCCTGCACGACTTCGCGCGGTTGCTCGCCTGGACCGCGCTCGGCGTCGTGGCGATGCTGTATGCCGCGCTGGGAGCCATTCGCTGGCAGCGCGGGCGGGCGGCGATGAGCGATCATGCGCGGCGCCACGTCGGGTTGCTGCTCGCCGGTGGGGCGCTGGTGCTGGCGTGGGGTTGCCTGCTCGATCCCTTCCGGGTCGCGGCGGAGCGGGCGCCGACCCTCGCCGCGTGGTCCGCATTCGACCTGTCGACGCTCGCGCTGGCGGGCGCCTCCCTGGCGGCGGCCGCCGTGTCCGTGCTCTGGGCGTTCCGGGGGCAGCATCTCCTCATGGTTGCGGCGTGGGGCGTCCTGCTGGGGGGGGCGGCGCTCGTCCGGGTGATGGGCCCCGACAGCGCGGCACCGGCCAGCGACGAGGTGGTCGCGATTCGAGCCTCGATGGATCGGCTCGCCTACGGCGTGGACGCCGTCGACGACCGCGTCGCGAGGCACCAGCCGGAACAGGCGGCGGGCGTGCCGTCGTTGTGGAACTTCGCGAGCATCGGGCGCATGGTCACGACCGACTCGCAGGTTCTGGAGGCCGCGGCCCAGGCCACGGTCCCGGTCGGACGTTCCGCGCTGCCGGTCTGGCTCGCGGTCCGGGCAGCTCCGGGGAAGCCGGCGACGGTCCTCGCCGTCGCCGATGGGTGGACCGGTGCCGCCTCGGGTCCCCTTTCGTTCCGTCAGAACGACTCACTCCAGTATCCTGGCTTCGTGACCTACACCACGCTCGCGCCGTCCGCGTCCCGGCCCGGGGCGCCGCGGTTGGTCGTGGATTCCGGATCGATCGGTCCCGCCGTTGGCGGCCCCCTGCGGCGGTTCGTGCTCGCCTGGGCCCTCCAGTCCGCCCGCCTCCTCGGCCCCGTGTCGCCGACGGCACGGGTGCGCTGGCTCCTCGCGCCTCGCAGCCGACTGGAGCACCTCGCGCCCTTCGCATCGTGGGACGCTCCGCGACCGCTGGTGCACCGCGGGGGCTTGTCGTGGGTGGCATATGGGTACCTCGCGAGCACCCGCTTTCCTGGCTCGTCGAGGGTGTCGGAACCGACAGGAGACCTGGGCTCGCTGGAGGCCGGTCTCATCGGCGTCGTGGATGCGGCGTCGGGCGCCACGGCCCTCTATCTGGCGCCCGATGCCGGGCCCAGGAGTCGGAGCTGGTCCGCCATCACCCAGGGCATGATCCGGCCCGCCGCGGAGATCCCGCCGGCCATCGCCGGACAGCTTGCGTATCCCTTGCGACTCTTCGAGGCACAATCGCGGGTGCTGGAGCAGGAACCGTGGCGGGCAGGCTCGCTCGCGGGCCGCACACCCGACGGACAGGGGGCTCCGGCGCCGCCTACCTCCGTGTGGGCGGGGGGACCGGGCTTCGAGGTGGTCGCCGGATACCAGTCGGGAGAGGACCGGCGAGTCCGCACCCTGCTCATCGGGCGCACCGGCGAGGGGGGCTCGCGGCTCACGCTGGTCCGGCTGGGGGAGGGGGGGAGCCTCCCCGGGCCGTCCACCGCGCAGGCGACCTGGGACCGCTTCCCCTCGTTCGAACAGATCCAGGATTCCGTCGTCCGGCAGGGGGAGCGGTTTGAGCGGGGCCCGTGGCGGATTCTCCCGCGTGGCGAGGCGCCGGTCGCCTACCAGCCCTGGTACGCCGTCGCGCCCACCGGACGGGTCACGGTGCCGTACGTGGCCCTCGCGCAGGGCACCCAGGTCGGTGCCGGTCGTTCCTTCGCGGATGCGTGGGACAACCTGCGGGGCACCGGGGCGCCCCTGCCCCCCGGGTTCGGCCCGATGACGCCGATCGAGGAGGCGCGGCGCTGGATGCTGCGCGCCGATTCGGCGCTCCACGCGGGCGATTGGGAGGCGTTTGGCCGCGCCTTCGGCGCGCTGCGACAGTCGCTCGGCGTCGGGCGTCCGGCGCCCTGAGCGCGGTTGTATCCACCCCGGGGGGCGGGTAGCTTTCCGCGCTGCCTACCACCCCACAGGAGTGATCGTGAATCTGCATGAATACCAGGCGCGTGCGCTCCTCAAGGCGGCGGGCGTGCCGGTCCCCGACGGCGACGTCGCCGCCACCCCGGGCGAGGCCGAGTCACTGGCACGGCGGATCGGTGGTACGGTGGTCATCAAGGCGCAGGTTCACGCCGGCGGCAGGGGCAAGGCCGGCGGCGTGAAGCTGGCCGGCTCCCCGGCGGAGGCCGGCGAACTCGCCTCCCACATCCTCGGGATGCAGATCAAGGGGCTCACGGTTCACAAGGTCCTGGTCGTCCCCGCCGCGGACATCGCGTCCGAGGCCTACGTCGGCCTCATCCTCGATCGGGAGTCCCAGCGGCCGGTGTTCATGGTCAGCCCTGCGGGCGGCATCGACATCGAGGAAGTGGCCGCGAAGACACCCGACAAGATCATGCGCCTCGCGGTGGACCCGCGCTTCGGGCTGCTCCCGCACCAGGCCATGACGCTCGCCTTCTTCCTCTATCGCGACATCAAGCAGGTGCGGGCGGCGGCGGACATCATGCACCGTCTCTACCAGGTCTTCACCGCCAACGGTGCCTCCCTCGCCGAAATCAACCCGCTGGTGACCACCCCCGCGGGCCAGGTGCTGGCGCTCGACGCCAAGATCTCGATCGACGACAACGAGCTGGACCGGCGGCCCGATCTGGCCGAGCTGCGCGACGAGACCGCCGAGGACCCGAGCGAGGTGGCGGCGCGCCGCGCCGGCCTCACGTTCATCAAGCTCGACGGCAACGTCGGCTGCATGGTCAACGGCGCCGGCCTGGCGATGGCCACCATGGACCTGGTCAAGTACTATGGCGGGGAGCCCGCCAACTGCCTCGACATCGGGGGCAGCTCGAACCCGGACAAGGTCGTCAACGCCCTCAAGATCATCACCGCCGATCCCAGCGTCCGCGCCATCCTGTTCAACAT
>DAOMFQ010000235.1:0-3813 GCA_035429905.1 Gemmatimonadales bacterium | reverse complement strand
CGGCGGGCACAGGAGGCGCCGCCACCGGCTTCGGCGGCGCCACGGGGGCCGGGGCGCCGCCGGAGAGCGCGCTGATGTCCTCGCCCGGCTGGCCGATGATGCCCACCAGCTTGGCCACGGCGACCGTGCTGCCGGCGGGCACCAACTGCTTGAGGAGTACCCCTTCGGCGCGCGCCACCAGCTCCATGACCGCCTTGTCGGTCTCCACCTCGGCGATCACGTCGCCGGGGCGCACGGACTCGCCCTCCTGCTTCTTCCACTCGACGAGCCGGCCTTCTTCCATCGTCGGCGACAGGGCTTCCATCAGGACTTTCGATGCCATGCGTCCTATCCCGGGATGTAGAGTACGCGCTTGACCGCCGCCACCACCTTGGCCGGGTCGGCCTTGGCCGCGCGCTCGAGCATCTTGTTGTAGGGCATCGGCACGTCGGCCATGGTGACCCGGAGCACCGGCGCGTCGAGTTCGTCGAAGGCGTGCTGCTGGATCTCGTCGACCACCTGCGCGCCCACGCCGGCGAACGCCCACCCCTCCTCCACGACGACGCAGCGATGCGTGCGGCCGACCGAGCTCAGGATGGTGTCTGTATCGAGGGGCCGGATGGTCCGCAGGTCCACGACCTCGGCATCGATGCCCTCCTCGGCCAGCTGCTCCGCCGCCTTGAGCGCCACCGACACGGTCTTCGAATGGCAGATCAGCGTCACGTCGCTCCCGGCCCGCTTGACCTCGGCCTGGCCGATCGGCACCAGGTGCTCGCCCTCGGGCACCTCGCCCTTCACGTTGTAGAGCATCTCGCCTTCGATGAAGACGATCGGGTCCTCGTCGCGGATGGCGCTCTTCAGCAGCCCCTTGGCGTCGGCCGGCGTGCCCGGGGCCACGACCTTCAGGCCGGGGATGTGGGCGTACCACGACTCGAACGCCTGGGAGTGCTGCGCGCCGAGCTGCAGCGCGGCCCCGCCGGGCCCGCGGAACACGATCGGGCAGCCGACCTGCCCCCCCGACATGTACCGCATCTTGGCGGCCGAGTTGACCACCTGGTCGATGGCCAGGAGGGCGAAGTTCCAGGTCATGAACTCGATGACCGGCCGGAGCCCCACCATGGCGGCGCCGACGCCGATGCCCGCGAAGCCCAGTTCGGCGATGGGGGTGTCCACCACCCGGAGCGGCCCGAACTCCTTCAGGAGCCCTCGGCTCACCTTGTAGGCGCCGTCGTACTCGGCCACTTCCTCGCCCATCAGGAAGACGCGGTCGTCCAGCGCCATCTCCTCGCGGAGCGCCGCGTTCAGGGCGTCGCGGTAGGTCAGGACCGCCATCTCAACGCCCTCCCGCCAGCACGTCGGTCCACAACTCCTCGGGGGCCGGATCGGGGGACTCCTCGGCGAACACCACCGAGTCCTCGACTTCGGCCACGATGGCCGTGTCGAGCGCCTTGATGCCCGCCTCGTCGATCATGCCCGCGGCGCGCATGTGGGCCTCGAGCAGCTTGATCGGGTCCCGCTGGCGGAATTCCTCGACCTCTTCCTTGGAGCGGTAGGTCCCGTGCGCCGCGTCGGACATGGAGTGCCCGACATACCGATAGGTGCGCATTTCCAGCAGGGTGGGCAGCGATTCCAGCCGTGCCCGGTCCACGGCACGGTCCATCGCCCCTCGGACCGCGAAGACGTTCTGGCCGTCTACCACCTCTTCGGTCATCTCGTAGGAATAGGCGCGGTGGGCCAGGTCCAGGATGGCGCTGGCCCGGGCCAGCGCCGTGCCCATGCCGTAGCCGTTGTTCTCGACGATGAAGATCGCGGGCAGCTTCCAGAGCGCCGCCATGTTCAGGGTCTCGTGGAACGACCCGATGTTCACCGCCGCCTCGCCGAAGTAGCACACCGCCACCTGGTCGGTCTTGCGGTACTTCGCGGCGAACGCCATTCCCGCCGTGAGCGGGATGTGGCCGCCCACGATGCCGTGCCCGCCGAGGAACCCGAGCGAGGCGTCGAACAGGTGCATCGAGCCGCCCTTGCCGTGCGAGCAGCCGGTGGCCTTCCCGTAGAGCTCCGCCATGACGGAGCGGGCCGAGAGCCCGCGCGCCAGCGCGTGGCCATGATCGCGGTACGAGGTGGTGATGTAGTCGTCGGCCCGGAGTGCGGCGATGCTCCCGACCGCCACCGCCTCCTGCCCGATGTACAGGTGGCAGAAACCGCCGATCTTGCCCAGGCTGTACGCCTCGCCCGCCTTCTCCTCGAAGTGGCGGATGAGCCGCATGTGCCGGAGGTACTCGAGGCACTGCTCCGGGCTGGCGCCGGGATCCGAGGTCCGGGGCGCGCCCTTGAGCCGCGACGGGGTGCGTGTGCCGGCCATCAGGCGGACCTCGTTTCCCTGGCCTTGTCGACCTGTTCCCAGGCGTGGTACGACGACCGGGTCAGCGGGCTCGCCTCCACGTGGGCATAGCCCATGTCGAGGCCGATGGCGCGGAGCTCGGCGAACTCGTCGGGCGTGTAGTAGCGCGCGATCGGCAGGTGCCCGCCCGAGGGGCGCAGGTACTGCCCGAGGGTCAGGATGTTGACGTCGCTCTTCCGCAGGTCCCGCATGCAGACCAGGACCTCATCCCATTCCTCGCCCATGCCGAGAATGATCCCGGACTTGGTCAGCGCGTCGGGACCGCCCATCCGGCGGGCGTTGGCCAGGAGCCGCAGGGCCCGGTCGTAACGTCCTCCCGGCCGCGCCAGGCGGTAGAGCCGTTCGGGAGTCTCGAGATTGTGGTTCAGGATGTCGGGCCTCGCGTCCATCACCAGCTGCAGGGCCGCTTCGGAGCCCTTGAAATCGGGGATCAGCACCTCGATGGAGGTGTCCGGCATCCGCGCCCGGATTTCGGTGATGCAGCCGGCGAAGGCCTCGGCGCCCCCGTTCGTCAGGTCGTCCCGGTCCACGGAGGTGATCACCACGTGCTGGAGCCCCATTCGGGTGACCGCCTCGGCGAGCCGCACCGGCTCGACCGGGTCGAAGGGCTTTGGCGTGCCGTGGGCCACCGCGCAATAGGTACAGTTCCGGGTGCAGACGTCACCCAGGATCATGAAGGTGGCCGCCTTGTGCTCCCAGCACTCCCCGATGTTCGGGCACCGGGCCTCCTCGCAGACCGTGTGGAGGCCCAGCTCCCGCATCATGCCCCGAATCTCGACGTAGTTCTGGCCCCCAGGGGTCCGCACCTTGAGCCAGGAAGGCTTCCGCACCGGTGTGGCGGGTACGGCCGCCGAGCCGCCCACAGGAGGGTTGGGAGGGGTCCGGCTGAGCTGGACGAGCGGAACGGCCACCGATGGCTCCTTGGGGCGGCGAAGGCCGGGGGAAACCCCGGCCGCGGCAGGCTAGGAAACTAGTCGGCTGGAGGGGGGTCCGGAAGACGTTCCGGCACTGCGGGATAGGGCTCTCGGTGGGGCGAAATGAGCGCGGCCCCCCGGCGAAGTGCCGGGGGGCCGCGGCGAGACTGGCCGGCCTTAGTTGAGGGCCGCGCGGAGCAGGATCATGAGGGCGGAGTTGTGGCCGTCTTCCTGCTTGATTGCATCCCCGAAGTCGTATTCGTATCGGATGTCGAATCCCCACATTCCCCGCTGGAACCCGATGCCGACGGCGCCGCCGACGACGGTGTTCGCCTGGACGTCGTCGTCCGCGCAGGGCACCGGCAGGGTGTCCACCACCGTATTGCACTTGACGTTGAAGGCCACGTAGGGCCCCGCGTAGGCGAACGGGCCGGGGTTGTCTGGGGTGAATTCGTAGCGCAGCAGGCCCGGGATTTCGATGTAGTTCACGTTGAAGACGATCTCGGGTCCCTCGATGCC
>DAOMFQ010000234.1:0-3866 GCA_035429905.1 Gemmatimonadales bacterium | reverse complement strand
CGGTGGTGTACCCGCCATGGCGGGCGTCGGCGTTGAGCCGGGCGTTGCGGTCCTCCCAGGCGGTCAGCTCGTCGTCGCTGAAGGCGTTTGCTAGGGACAGCATGGGGCGGAGGTGGGGGTGCTTGCGGAGCGCGGCGGCGGGTTCGGCGCCGATGCGCTGGGTGGGGCTCTCGGGGGTGGCGAGGTCCGGGTGCTCCGCCTCGAGGGCCTGGAGCTCCCGGAACAGCCGGTCGTATTCCGCGTCCGAGATCTCGGGCGCGTCGTGCACGTAGTAGGCGATGTTGGCGCGGTCGATCAGCCGGCGCAGCTCGGCCGCACGGTCCGCTGGCGTCACCGCCCGGCCGCCTCCTGCGCCAGCACCGTCCTCGCCACGCCCACCAGCCGGTCGAGTTCCTCGGCGGTGGCGCGGCCCAGCTGCCCCTCCTCCCACGGTCCTTCCTTCTGGGCGTAGGCCTCCAGCAGCCGGCGGATGAAGCCGAGCAGGGCCACCCGCTCCCGATCCTCGTAGCGCCCGGGGCTGTCCTCGCCGCGCCGCGACTGCAGCCGCTCGAAGCGGTGGGCGTTGCGCAGCGCCTTGGCGGTCAGGCTCGCCACCACCTGGCAAAACTTGACGTCCACGTCGGAGAAGCTGGGGCCGTCGCGGAAGGTCCGGAGGAAGATGGCGCCGATGGGGGCGCCCCTCCAGGTGATGGGCACCACGGTGATCGACTTCACCCGCCGGTGCGTCAGGGCGCCACGCACGTGCCGCAGGGTCGGGTCGTTGACGGCGTCGGGGATGAAGACCGTCTGGCCCGAGTGGATGGCGCGCTTCAGCTCCGGGTACCGCTCGAGGTCCACGACGTAGTTCCGGATGCTCGGGTCCTCGAAGCTGGCCACCAGGCGGACGGTCTGGCCGCCCCGCTCGGAGAGATAGATGGCACAGCGGTCAAGCCCGAAGGCCTCGCCCAGCTTCCTGGCGATGGACTGCACGATGTCCGCGAAGTGGAGCGACCCGCCGATCTCCTCGAGGATCTCGATGACCGCCAGGAGGTGGCGCCGCTCGTGCTCGAGGGCCTGGACGCGTGCGGAGAGCCGTTCGAGCTCTTCGTGCGAGGTGCCGGCGGACTGGATCATGGGAAGCCGTCCTGTCAGTTCTTGTTCGCGATGGACCGGAGGAGGCGGGCGGCCTCGTCCTTCCAGACCGGGTCCATGACGTCGATCAGCGGCAGCGAAGGGATGATCTCGAACTGCTGCCGTGCAAGGGCCCACTGCTTGGTGTCCATGTAGATCAGGGCCAGGTCGTAGTGATGATAGATGAACTCGGGGCGGATCTCGATGGCCTTCTTCATGTACGACACGGCATTGGGCCAAGAGGCCTGATTGAAGACGGCGCCCCCGAGGAAGCTCTTGGCAAAGAAGCGCTGGAAGCTCGACAGCCGCATGATCTCGGCGTTCCACCGGCCCATGACGTGGAAGGCGCCATCCTGCCGGGGGTTGAGCTCGATGGCCCGGAGGGCGTCAGTCCGGATTTCCGCCGCGCGGCGGACCCGCTCCTTCTTGCCGAGGGTCAGGGAGGTCCGCCCGATCGCGTTGGCCAGGGCGAAGTAGCCGTCCGCCCCGTCGGGGTTCGCCGCGACCGCCCGGGCCGCATACCTTTCGGCCAGGCGGTACAGCGAGTCCCTGGAGGGGCTGGGGACGCTGTCCGGGGTCTGCTTGCCGATGTCCACCGCCGCGATCGAGGCGCGCCAGTTGGCCTCGTAGCTCGTCGAATCAACCGCCATCGCCGCCTGGAAGTCACGCAGCGCCTGGGTCGGGTTTCGGGCGTCTGCAGCGGCGACGCCGCTGGCCACCAGGGTCGGCACGGTCTGGGCGACCGCCGGTGTCGACATCAGCACCGCGAGCACGGCGGCAGGCCACAGGCGCACAGCGACTCCTGGTGTGGGGGTCCATCGGCTCGGAAGGATGCCTTAATGGTGATTCCATCGCTCATCGAACGCAAGCGAGACGGCGCCCCGCTGGCCCCCGGTACCTGGGCGGCCATCGTGCGCGCCTATGCGGCCGGCGACATTCCCGACTACCAGATGTCCGCGCTGCTGATGGCGATTGTCTGGCGGGGGCTCTCCCCCGACGAGCTGTCCGAGCTGACCGCCGCCATGCTGGAGTCCGGTGACCGCCTGCAATTCGAGGGGTGGAAGGTCCCGCGGGTCGACAAGCACTCGACCGGCGGCGTGGGGGACAAGACCTCGCTGCTCCTGGCCCCGATGGTGGCCTGCTGCGGTGTGGCGGTCCCGATGATGTCGGGCCGCGGCCTGGGGCACACCGGCGGGACGCTCGACAAGCTCGAGTCCATCCCCGGCTTCTCGACCCAGCTGGCGCTGGCGGCGGCGGTGGCGCAGGTCCGGCAGCTCGGCTGCGCGCTGTTCGGCCAGACCCCGGAGATCGCGCCGGTGGATCGGCGGCTCTACGCGCTCCGCGACGTCACCGGCACCGTCTCCTCGGTGCCGCTCATCGCCGCGAGCATCATGTCCAAGAAGCTGGCCGAGGGGCTCGACGCGCTGGTGCTCGACGTGAAGGTGGGGAGTGGGGCCTTCCTGCCAGACGAGGCGCTGGCGCTCGAGCTGGCGCGGACCATGATCGGGCTCGGCGAGGCCCACCGCGTACGGACCATCGCGCTGCTGACTGCCATGGACCGCCCGCTGGGCCACGCCTGCGGCAACGCGCTGGAGGTGGAGGAGTGCCTCCTGGCCCTTCAGGGCGAGGGGCCCGAGGACCTCATGGAGGTCACCGCCGCGCTGGGGGCCGAAATGCTTGTTGCCGCGGGGGTCGAGAAGACCGCGGCGGCCGCCCGGGCGAGGCTGCAGGAGACGATCCGCTCGGGCGCCGCGCTTCGGAAGCTGGCGGAGGTCATCGAGGCGCAGGGCGGCAATCCCGCCGTCACGGAGGACCCGGCGCTCCTGCCGCAGGCGGCGGAGAGTGCCGTGTACACCGCGCCTGCGGCCGGCCGGGTCACGGCGGTGCATCCCCGGCCGATCGGCTACGGGGTGATCGCCATGGGCGGGGGGAGGTCGCGGGTGGAGGACACCGTGGACCCGTCCGTGGGGTTCGTCATCACCGTGCGCCCCGGCGATCAGGTCGCCGCGGGGCAGCCCCTCGCCACGGTCTTCGCGGCGGACCGCGCAGGGCTGGAAGCGGGAGACGCCGCCCTGCGGGACGCGATCCAGATCGGCGGGGCGGGGCCTCCCCCGAGGCCTCTCGTGTCCCATCGTGTCACCGCCCGGGGCATCGAGCCCCTGGCCAGCGCATAACCCTGTTCCCCGTCATCCCCCTTTTCGAGGACACCATGGCCGACGCCGCACCCCAACAGCTGTCGAATCATGCCCGGTACGTGCCGGGCTACCACTTCGTGCTGTCCACCCTCCTCCTGCTCGTGCTCGGCTGGGCCATCGTGAACGTCGCCCGTGCGCCCGGGATACCCACCGCGCTCGGGCTGGTGCTCGCCGTCAGCCTCATCCTGATGTACTGGTACATGCGGGCGTTCGCGGTGCGGGTGCAGGACCGGGTCATCCGGCTCGAGGAGCGGCTCCGGATGGCGGCGCTGCTGCCCGCGGAGCTGCAGCGGCGGATCCCGGAGTTCACGCCGGAGCAGCTGGTGGCGCTGCGGTTCGCGTCGGACGGGGAGCTTTCGGCGCTTGCGCGGCGGGTGCTCGACGAGAAGATCACGGATGCGAAGGCCATCAAGCAGCTGGTGCGGGAGTGGCGGGCGGATCACCTGCGGGCATGAGGTCCGGTGGGCCCCCAAACGGCGAACGCCCTCCGCATGGCGGGGGGCGTTCGTGATTCGGGGTACCGCGCCCGGTCAGACGTCCAGGTTCGTCACGTAGTGGGCG
>DAOMFQ010000233.1:0-3886 GCA_035429905.1 Gemmatimonadales bacterium | reverse complement strand
CGGTCGGTCCGGCCGCCTGGCGGAGGTCGGGCGGCTGTGCGCCGGCCCAGTGGCTGAGTCCCCAGCCGAGGCCGATGGCGCCCACAATGCTCGCGGCCCACGCCGCGGCCCGGATCCGCTGGGCTCGGCGGGAGGTGCGCTCGACGTGGGTCGCCGAGATCTGGGTGTAGGGGCGCGGGCGGATGCGGCGGGGGGAGGCGGCCACGAGGAGCGCGGTGGTGCGGTCGCGCAGGGCGGCGATCGCGTCGCGCTCCGCCCGGCAGAGGCGACACCCGGCCAGGTGATGCTCGATCTCCACGCACTGCGACCGGCTCAGGGCCTGGTCGAGGTAGGCGTGCAGTTCCTCTTCCGGGATGTGGCGTGTCGGGTCAGGATTGTGCAGCATGGTTCCGCTTCTGTTCCAGTTCCATCCGGTCGTGCGCCTCGATCAGCCGCTTGCGGGCCCGCGCCAGCGTCGTCCCGACCGCTCCGACGGCCAGCCCTGACTGCTCGGCAATCTCGGGGTAGCTCAGCCCGGCATCCCAGAGGAGGAGCACGTCCCGGTCGCGCTGGGTCAGCAGGCTCAGCGCCAGGCGCACCTTCTCCAGCTTCTCGTCGTGCTCGACGTTGTCCTCGCCGTCCGGTTCCACCTGGTGCCGCTGGGTGGGCTCATGGGTGAGGAGTGTCAGGTGCTTCTTCCGCCGGATCGCCGAGCGGGCCTCGTCGCGCGCCAGGTTCGCGGCCACCGCGAACACCCAGGCCCGCGGCTTCTCGGGCCGATGCCGCATGGCCCGGACGAAGACCTCCTGCGCCAGGTCCTCCGCCCGGTCCGCGTCCCACACCTTTCGGTAGAGGAATCGGACCACCGCCGCATACGTGGTCAGGTAGAGCGTTTCGAGCTCGTCGCGCACGGGCGTCCTTGGGGACGGGGATCAGCTGGAAAGGTAGCGAATCTGGAGACGACGCAAGGGGTTGGGGGTGCACAGCATGCCCTCTTACCGCCCCGCCGCCCCACGGCCCCGCAGCCCCGCGGCAAACACGCACCCCGGATGGATCAAGTCTCCCCCCTCCGGCCAGTCGCTGCAGAGGTCGGGCTTGGCCGGGCGGCCATCCTCCCGTGTCCGGCCGTGGAGGCTGCAGGACACCCCGTCGCCAGCGAGGTATCCGCAGGCGGAGATCATCTCGGACTCCACGGAATCCTCCTCGTTGCGCTCGGTCTTGCAGAGGTAGGGCGACTGGCGGGAGTAGACCAGGGCCTCGAGCCTCGTGTCGTCCCGACCGCACATGATCTCGACCTGGAGGTCCCGACAGCAGGCCGCGCCCCGGGTGTTGTCGGCCGTGCGGCAGGGGGCGCCGAGGCAGGGGTTGGTCCCGAGTACCGGGAGGCCGGCCCGGACGTTGACCGCCGGCCGAGTGGCCAGGCGCTGCCGATCCACCAGCCGGAACTGGTTTCCCCCGAGTTGCCGCGGCTGGGGGGGGCGACGGGGGTGGGCCGGTGGCCGCCCACGGAAGCCGTGGGCCTGGCAGCGGGCCGTCCCGGCATCCTCCGAGAGGTGCTTGCAGGGGACGTGGAGCCGCGCCTCGACCAGGAGCTCCCCCTTCCGGGTGAACAGCCGGCCGAAATCGATCGCCTGGGTGTGGCCCAGCAGCCAGGTGGCCTCATGGTCCAGGGACTCCGGACCGTCCTCCACCTTGCCGATGCGGAGGGTCACGTCCAGCGACCGGCACTGGGGGCCGAGCCGGGTGCAGGGAGGGGGGGTGGGCATGGAGGTCCGGGTGAGGGGGGCTGCCAGGGGGGAATAATAGCCCGCAGGGTCCGACCTCGCGCGGCCGGGGGTGCCCGCTTATGTTTGTGCCTTCGTTCACAAGGGGAGTCCGCCACTTGTGGGCAGAATTCGGGGCAGGTTCCGGGCGGGCGACACATCCAATCGGTTTTCGGAGGCTTGGCAGCGATGCAGAAGATGACCCTGGTGGCGGGGCTCGTGGTCCTCGCGGCGGCATGCGGTGGCGAGAAGAAGGCCGAAGAGCAGGCTCCTGCGGCGGCGCCGGCGGCGGCGGCCTCGGCGGCTCCGGCGACGACCGGCACCACCTATGACGTGAGCATGGAATTCGACGGGAAGGTCTACCACTACATCCCGTCCGAGCTGAAGATCAAGTCGGGTGACGTGATCAACTTCCACAACAAGAGCGGCGGCCCGCACAATGTGTCGTTCTGGGCCGACAGCATCCCGGCCGGCGCGGCGGCGGTCCTCGGCGCCAACATGCCGAACCAGATGCAGCCCCTGTCGGGCAGCATGATCGTCGAGCAGGACGCGGTCTACACCATCTCCTTCGCTGGCGCGCCGGAGGGCGAGTACAAGTTCTACTGCCTCCCGCACCTCGCGATGGGCATGCGGGGCAAGATCATCATCGACGACTGACCGTTACGCAGTAACAGGCGGGGTGGCGGGGAAGCGGGGAGGCAATCTCCGCGAAGACGAATGGGGACGGTGCCTTGCGGCATCGTCCCCATTTGCTTTGCGTCGCCTTCCGCTTCCCCGCTTCCCCGCTTCCCCGCTTCCCCGCCTACTCCCGGTACTTCCCGCCCAGCCACCACGCCACGGCCCCGACCGCCACGCCGGCGAGCGCGTCGACCCCATAGTGCATCTGGCAATACACCACGGACAGCGTCAGCAGCGCCGCCGGGAGCAGCATCGCCGCGCCGAGGCGCCGGTCGCCGCGCCACGCGCCCGAGGTGGCGGCGATCGTGGCCGCCACGTGCGACGACGGAAACGCCGCCCCGTAGGAACTGCCCGAGGCGAGGGTGGCGTAGACCAGG
Organism: Gemmatimonadales bacterium; assembly: GCA_035429905.1. GTDB lineage: Bacteria > Gemmatimonadota > Gemmatimonadetes > Gemmatimonadales > GWC2-71-9 > SPDF01. The sequence continues at coordinate 1,089 of DAOMFQ010000233.1, read as the reverse complement.
CGTGCCGGCCCGTTGTCGAGGAACCACGCCGCGGGCCGGGCGAACTCGTAGTAGGGGCCGGCCACCGGAAAGGCCAGGAAGACGAGGTAGCAGCCCAGCAGGGTCGCGATGACGACGAACATCGTGCGGCGCAGGGCGAGCCAGTCGCGGCGCGCCGAGAAGTAGATGACCGGCGTGAGCAGGAGCAGGTAGTAGCTCCAGTACACCGCGTGCAGCAGGGTCGAGGCGAACACGCTCGGGTAGTCCCGCCAGAGCGTCCGGCTCACCTGCTCGCCGAAGATCGCCTGCTCCCACGCCTGGATGGTGGCGTCGTACACCCGCACGCTGCCGGCATTCAGGATGTCGAGCTCGCCGTAGAACAGGATCAGGAGCACGACGGGGTACACCTCGCGCACCACCCGCCCGAACGGGCCCAGGCCGGGCCGCTGCAGCAGGAAGATGAGTGCCACCGTGAGCGCGTGCGCCAGGAGGAGCCACCGGCAACCTGGCGCGTCGGGGGCCCGCCAGAGCGCCAGGCCGGACACGATGACCAGGTAGCCGAGAATCACGCGGTCGAGGGTGCGCATCAGACCCACCCCTCCGCGCGGTACCAGGCCATCGTCTCGGCGAGCCCGCGGGCGAGGTCGGCGGACGGCCGCCAGCCGGTATCGGCCATGAAGGCCGCCGGGTTCCCGGTCCACGCCTCCTCGAAGAACTCGGCCGCCTTCTCCGAGGAGAGCACGCTGGCGGTTCCGGTCATCTTGGCCGCGCCGCCGATGACGGCCAGGAGGCCTCGCCCGATCGGCTCCGGCACGCCCAGGACCAGCACGTCGCGCCCGACGGCGCTGCCGATTTGCCGGGCCAGCGCGCCGGAAGTGAACACTTCGGGATGGCAGGGCAGGTAGGTCTTGCCGGTGGCGTGCGGGCTCGTGCCGGCGGCCACGAGGGCCTCGGCGAGGTCGGGCCCGAAGATGGCGGAGAGTTCCTGGTCGCCCTTCCCGAAGACCGGCGCCACGCCCCAGCGCGCCAGCTTGAAGAGCTTCAGGACCTCGGTGTCCCGGGGTCCGTACACCATGGGGGGGCGCAGGATGACCCAGGGCAGCGCTCCCG
>DAOMFQ010000232.1:0-3902 GCA_035429905.1 Gemmatimonadales bacterium | reverse complement strand
CGCACATCCTGCCGCTCTTCGACAGCGGCGAGGCCGACGGCTTCCTCTTCTACGTCATGCCCTTCGTCGCCGGCGAGTCGCTCCGCGACCGGCTGACGCGGGAAAAGCAGCTCCCGATCGCTGACACGGTCCGGATTGCCTCCGAAGTGGCCTCGGCGCTCGACTACGCCCACCGCCACAACGTCATCCACCGCGACATCAAGCCCGAGAACATCCTCCTCCACGACGGCCGCGCCCTCGTGGCGGACTTCGGCATCGCGCTGGCCGCCAGCAAGGCCGGCGGCACCCGGATGACCGAGACGGGGATGAGCCTGGGCACACCGCACTACATGAGCCCCGAGCAGGCGATGGGCGAGCGCGAGATCACCGCCCGCTCCGATGTGTACGCCCTTGGCGCGCTGACCTACGAGATGCTGGTGGGCGACCCGCCCTTCCTCGGCGGCACCGCCCAGGCGATTGTGGCCAAGGTGCTGACCGAGAAGCCGGTCCCGCCCTCCGCCACGCGCGACACGGTGCCGGAGGCGCTCGACGACGCCGTGCTTACCGCCCTCGCCAAGCTTCCGGCCGACCGCTTCGCCAGCGCCGCCGAGTTTGCCCGAGCGCTGGGAGGGGAACAGACGCCGAGCCTGAGCACCCGGCCGCCCCGGAGTGCGGTGGTGGGAGCGGGACCGTGGCGGCGCGTCAGCGCCGTGCTCGCATTCGCGGTCATCGCGCTCGGCGGCGTGGCCGGCTGGGCGCTCATGCGCCAGCGGGCAGACGCCGGCCCGTCCATCTACGACGCCGCCCTGCCCGACAGCGTCCCCATCACCTTCGGCGCGGCGACCGGTGCCGCCTATGGTGCCCCGGTGCGCAACGTGTCGGTCGCCCCGTCCCAGGATTTTGCCATCTACACCGCCCGGCAGGGCAATTCCACCCTCCTCTGGTACCGGAGCCTCCGGGACGACACCACCTACCCCCTGGCCGGCCCGGCGGGCGCCGCGGCGCCGCGGGTGTCTCCGGACGGCGCGCGCGTGGCGTACATGGCCCGGGACCAGGTGATGGTGGTTCCCGTCGCCGGCGGCGAAGTGCGGCCCCTGCTGCAGGGGCAGAGCACCTCGGGGGTCGTCTGGCTGTCGCCGAGCCAGGTCCTCGCCACCGTCCTCGACGGCAATCGCGTGGCCTGGATTGACCCCGATGGCGGCACCCCCCGCACGAAGACCATCCCCCGCTGCGTGTACGGGCAATGGGACCCCGCCTCCCGGCTCCTGGCCTGCTCGTTCAACCGGACCGCGCTGCTCGTCAACCCGGAGACCGGCGAGAGCTGGACCATACGCACCAAGCTCCCCGACGGATCCCCGGGGACCCCCCTCGCCGGCTCGGCGTTCCGGATCGTGGACGCGCGGTACCTGGTCTATGTCGCGGTGGACGGCAACCTCGCGGCCGCCCAGTACGATCCCGCCACGCACCTGGTCGGCCGCTCGGTCCCGCTGCTGCCGGGCGTGCGGCGGGAGGCGATCGGCGAGGCCCAGTACGATCTCTCGGAGAACGGCACCCTCGTGTTTGCCCCAGGCCAGGACGCGTCCATCGGTCGGCTGGTCCGCCTGAAGTCGGGGGGACAGCCCGAACCGCTATTGGTGGAGCCGGCGGATTTCCAGCGCTTCGACCTGAGCAGCAACCGACGGTGGCTGGCGGCGGCGGTGCAGACCGGCGAGGGCAACGAGCTCCGGATCTTCGACCTGCGCGACGGCCAGCACTTCACCTGGATCCGGTCGGAAATGCTGCGGCATCCGCTCTGGAATGCCGATGGCGAGCAACTCATGGTCGGTGTGCGCGACTCCAACCAGTGGAGCATCCTCCTGGGCAGGCCCAATTCGGGCGCTCCCCCGGACACCATCCTGACCATGCCCTATGTCCCCAACGCGCCTGATCCGATCGACTATCTCAACGGGCAGACGGCGGTCGCGCAGATCTGGGCAGACTTCGTCGCCCTGCGGTTCAACCCCTCCGCGTCGCCCCTGCACTTCGACACCCTCATGACCGGCCTTCGGTTCTCCACGGTCGGGCCCACCGGCCGGCTCATCGCCTATCAGTCGTATGAGGGGAGCCGGATCATCGTCACCACCTACCCGGTGCCGGGCCGCCGCTGGCAACTCGCCTCCGACGGCGTGGAACCGCTCTGGCTCTCGGCCACCGAGGTGCTCTACCGCGCCGGGGTGTCGTGGTACCTGACCCGCATCAACCCGGAGACGGGCGAGCCGCTCGGCCCCGCGACGCTCTGGGCCCGCGACCCCCGCTTCTCCGATACCTCGGGCTGGTCCAACCGCCCGGACCACGACGGGGGCATCATCTACGTGCAGGCACCGGAACAGACCAACGCCACCTACCTGCGCGTCATTCCGGGGTGGGTGACCAGGATGAAGGCGGCGGTGGACTCGGCGAACCGGGCGGAATGAACGGGGTGCTTTCGTGACTGCAGTTCCGGGGGAGCCGAAATGCCCGATGTACCTAGTAAGCTGACCGCGGCGCTGTCCACCCGCTACCACATCGAGCGCGAGCTCGGCCAGGGCGGCATGGCCACGGTGTACCTGGCCGAGGACCTGAAGCACCACCGCAAGGTGGCGCTCAAGGTGCTCAAGCCGGAGCTCTCCGCCGCCCTCGGCGGGGAGCGGTTCCTCCGCGAAATCCGGATCGCGGCGCAGCTGACGCATCCGCATATCGTGCCGCTCCACGATTCCGGCGAGGTGGACGGCTCCCTCTACTACGTCATGCCCTATCTCGAGGGCGAGTCCCTCGGCGCCCGCCTCCGTCGGGAGGGGCCGCTGCCGCTCGACGAGGGGGTGCGCCTCCTCCGCGAGGTGGCCGACGCCCTGGCCTTCGCGCACGAGCGGGGCATCGTGCACCGCGACATCAAGCCGGAAAACGTCATGCTGACCGGCGGCCACGCGCTGGTGGCCGACTTCGGCGTGGCCAAGGCGGTGAGCGACGGCGCCCACTCGGGCACCCTCACCAGCATGGGCGTGGCGGTGGGCACCCCCGCCTACATGGCGCCGGAGCAGGCCGCCGCCGACCCCGCCATCGACCATCGGGCCGACATCTACGCCCTTGGCACCCTGGCGTACGAGATGCTCGCCGGGCGGACACCGTTCGTCGGCGCCACGCCGCAGGCCCTCCTCGCCGCGCAGGTGCTCCAGACCCCGGAACCGGTGTCCCGGCACCGCGGCGACTGCCCGGCGGAGGTGGAGCAGATGATCATGCGGTGCCTGGCCAAGGAGCCGCGCGAGCGCTTCCAGACCGCCGGCGACCTCCGTGCCGAGTGCGACCGGCTGCCCCGGAGCGGCGAACACCGGACGCCCGCGGGCGCGGCCCGCCCCGCCGCCGACGGCATCGTGGTGCTGCCGTTCGCCAACCAGAGCCCCGACCCCGAGAACGAGTACTTCACCGACGGGCTCACGGAGGAGCTGATCGCCGACCTGGCCAAGGTCCGCTCCCTCCGCGTCATCTCGCGCACCTCCTCGCTCCAGCTCAAGGGGACGACCAAGGGCGTGCCCGCCATCGGCCGGGAACTCGGCGTTCGCTACGTGCTGGAGGGGAGCGTGCGGCGGGCGGGCAGCTCGCTCCGGATCACGGCTCGCCTGCTCGACGCGGGGAGCGACTCCCAGTTGTGGGCCGAGAAGTACAGCGGCACGGTGGAGGACGTCTTCGACCTGCAGGAGCGGGTGTCGCGGGCCATCGTCGAGGCGCTCGACGTTGCCCTGTCACCGGCGGAGAGCCGGCGCCTGGCCGATCGGCCCATCCTGAACGTCCGCGCGTTCGAACTCTACCTGCAGGCCCGCCAGGAGCTCCGCCGGTACAACCTCGACCGGGGCGTCCAATTGCTGGATCAGGCCATCGCAATCGAGGGGGAGGTCCCGGCCCTCCGGGCA
>DAOMFQ010000231.1:0-3903 GCA_035429905.1 Gemmatimonadales bacterium | reverse complement strand
CTACGGCTACGCGTGGGGTGGAAGCACCGCCATGAACGGCGGCCCCGGAGGCGAGACGCTCACGAATGCGCGCATATCCGCGATGCTCCGCTTCCCGATCGCCCGCGGCATGGGGCTCAAGCTGGTCTACATCAACGGGCTCCGCACCGTCCTCGGCACCGACTTCGACACCTTCCAGCTGGCCTACCAGTACGCCTGGGGCGGGAAGCGGTAGCCCGGGCGCCTACGGCCGGAACGGGTCCGCGAACCGCGGGTCTGTCGCGATGGACTCATCGGTCAGCGTCTTCAGAAACGCCACCAGCGCCCGCTTGTCGGCTGCAGGGAGGTTGAGCCGCAGCGGGGCGGGGTTGTCAGGCCGGTGCAGCCGATAATCGAGCATCGGTCCGCCCTTGATGCCGCTGTTGTAGTGCTCCACCACCTCCGTCAGGCTCTTGATCCGGCCGTCGTGCATGAACCGGCTGACGGACGCCATGCTCTTGAGCGAGGGCGCCTTGAACACCGCCACCTGCCCGGAGTCGAGCCCGTTGGACAGCGCCCCACCGATGAGGGCAAACGTCGGCGGCACGTGGCATGAGGCGCACCCCGCGCCGCCGGAGGCAGGCGCGATGATGAAGAGCTGCTTGCCGCGGTTCTCCTCCTCGGTGTAGCCGGGGAAGGGCCGGAGGATGTCATGGTCCGGCGTGAACGCGTTGTAGACGTACTCCCACCCCTTGTCGAACCGGCTGTTCACCGACACCAGGCTCCGCACGAACTGCGCGAGCGCCCGCTGCATCCGGTCCTCGGTCACCACCGAGTCGCCGTAGGCGTACCGGAAGAGCTCGTTGTAGTAGGGGAGCGCCTGCAGCCGCTCGATCAGGGCGGGCATCCCGCCGTGGGAGGCATCGAACCCGAGCTCGTTGGTGGCCAGGATCGGCATGCTGGCCTGCGTTTCGTATGTGGAAGCGCGCCGGTCCCAGAACGCCTTGCCCGGGCGGTAGAAGCGGGCGTTGACGAGCCGCATGGCGTGCGTCGTGGTGCGCGAGCGCCCGTCGGCGCCGGTGCTGAACCGGGCGGTGTCGGCAAAGCCGAACTGCTGGCGGTGGCAGCTGGCGCACCGCAGCTGGCGATTGAAGCTGAGCTCGCGGTCGTAGAAGAGCACGCGCCCGAGGAGGGCGCCCCCGTCGGTGACCGGGTTGTCGACGGGAATGTTGTTGGCGCCGACGACCTGCGGGCTGTAGTCCATCGGCCAGGTGACCGACGCGTACTGCGGCGGATGGGCCAGGTCGATCGTCGTCGCCTCGGCGAGGGTCGGCGGCGGGCCCGGTTCGTTGGGGTCGGAGCCCGGGGAGTCGCTGGAACATCCGGCAAGGAATCCGGCGGCGGCGGTGGCGAGCGCAAGGCGCAGAGCATGGCTGGCGTGCATGGGGGACCCTCGTCCGTGGTGTGCTGTGGGGGAGGGTGACGCCGTGCCGCCGCGGCGGCCACACATGCACGCGCAGATGTCGCGAGCTGAAACGCCGCCGGTCCTACCTCGCGTCCACCTTCGCGCGGTTCTCCCGCACCCGGAACCGCACGATCCGCTCGAGGAGGGCCTCCGGCAGCGGTGCGTCGAGCGCAAACCGCACCGTGCCCCGGGCCTGCGGATAGGGCGCGAGCTCCTTCCGGAAGCGCCGGATGCCGCTCGAGGTGGGGAAGAAGCTCACGTGCCGGTCAAAGCCGCCGATGTACACCAGCGGACCGTCGAGGCGAAACGCGGCGATGCCATAGCTGATCCCCTCGGTGACGCCGGGGGCCGCCTTGCGGATGAGCGTCCGCATCCGGCGCAGGTGCCGGCGGACCTCCGGGGGAAAGGCGGCGATGTACTCGGAGACGGTGGCAGGGGTCCTGGTGCCGCGCCGCATGGGGGCTCCCGTGGGGGTGACCTCCCAGCGATTGTAGCGCCTCGGGCCGCGCCCGGCCAGCGGGCGTCAGCGCTTCCGCCGGGCGGCGGCCTCCATCGAGCGGATGAAGAAGGGGTAGAGCGGCACGCTGATGAGGAGCGCCACGAGCGCGTTCACCACGGTGCCCGGGTCGCCGCCGAGGACGGTGCCGAGGCAATAGGCCACCGCGGCCAGGGCGATCCACTTGTATCGGAGGAAGGTGGCGCGCGGGACCTGGTGATCATGCGCCACCTTGACCACCGCCACCGAGGAATAGATGTAGGGGATGACGGCCAGGATCACCGCCAAGTCGATGATCCGGCTGAACTGCCCGGCGATCGTGGGCGACATCGTGGCGAAGAGCACCACGGTCATCAGCACCGCGACGATCGTGAGCCCGCGCCCCGGCACCCCGTGGCGGTTGACCCGCCCGAAAACGGCGGGGAACATGCCGTCATCGGCCGCGGCCTTGGCCGACTGCCCCACCAGCAGCATCCACCCGCCCAGCGAGCCGACCGACTTGAGGATGGCGCAGACAGCCACCACCACCATCCCCGCGGTGCCGATGGCCATCCGCGCCGCCTCCGCAAACGGCGCGTGGGCCGTCTGCAGCTCGGCGTTCGGGATGATCCCCATGATCACGGTGGAGCTCAGGACGTACACCACCGCCGAGAGGGCCAGCCCCATCATCGTGGCGAGGGGGATGTTGCGCTTCGGGTTCTCGATGACCCCGGCCGACACCGCGGCGCTCTCGATGCCCATGAACGCCCAGAGGGCGATCGAGGCGGCGCGCAGCATGGCGTGGGTGGAGGTGCCGCCGGAGACGTTCCAGCCGGCGCGGAAGGTGTCGGCGTCGAACCAGAACCAGCCGAGGAACGCGATGGCGAGGATCGGGATGAGCGCCAGGCTCATCGTCCAGGTCTCGAGGGCGCCGACCACCCGGGGGCCGAGGATGTTGGCGAAGGTCAGCAACCAGATGACCCCGGCGGTCGCGACGACGCTGGCGGGTGGGCCGCTGATGGCGGGGAAGAACTCGGCCAGGTAGCCCACCGCCGCGATCGCGATGGCGATGTTGCCGATCCAGTTGCCGAACCAGTAGATGTAGTTGGTCTGGAAGCCGACGTAGGGGCCAAGGAAGTCCCGGGCGTAGGCGTAGGGGCCACCCTCCTGCGGGTCGAGCTCGCCGAGCTTGGCGAAGACCAACCCGAGCGCGGCAGCCCCTGCCGTCGCCACGATCCAGCCGAACACCGCGATGCCGCCCACCGAGGCCAGGTTGGCCGGGAGGAGGAAGACGCCGGTGCCGATCATGTTGCCGGCCACCAGCATCGTGGCCTGCGTCAGCGACATCTTCCCGGCGGCAGCGCTCACCGCCGCGTGCCCTTCCGTCCCCCGGCCTTCCGGAGGCATTGGACGTAATACACCCCGTCACGATTCTCCACGCCGTGGGTGTCGTGGCCGAAGCCCGGGAAGCGGGCGTCCCACTTGGCCAGCGCCTGCAGGTAGCCCAGGTAGGGCCCATCCTTGGCGCCGGTGGATTCGCCGGGCATCAGCATCGGAATGCCGGGCGGGTAGGGCACCACGCTGGTGGCCAGCACGCGGTGCGCCAGCTTGTCGAGCGGGACATGCTCGATCCGGTCGCGGATCAGCTCCTGGTAGGCGTCGCTCGGCGTCATGACCGGCTCGGGCAGGGTCGAGAACGCCTCCGCCAGCCAGTGGGTCTGCCGAGTGGCCTTGAGGGTGGCGAACATCTGGTCCGCGAGGTCCTTGAGCCCGAGGCGGCCGTAGGTGTCGGGGTGCCCCGCCACCAGCTCGGGCAGCGCCTCCGCCAAGGGTGCATTCGCGTCGTAATCGCGCTTGAAGTCCAGCAGGGCGTTCAGCAGCGTGCCCCACTTCCCCTTGGTGATGCCGATCGAGAAGAGGAAGAGGATCGTGAAGTCGGTCGTCTTCTCGACCTCCACGCCGCGGTTGTGCAGGTACGCGGTGACCAGCGTGGCCGGAATGCCCT
>DAOMFQ010000230.1:0-3924 GCA_035429905.1 Gemmatimonadales bacterium | reverse complement strand
GTGCCTGAACGAGGGCCAAACGCATCGGAATGATGGCACCCTCATCTGCGCCAAGGCCGCCGAGCAGACTGTCTGTCATCCGGGCGAGCAGGGCGGCGCTTCCACTGCCGACGACGATGACGCGTGGAGGCCGTCCCGGCGCAATCCCGAGGATGGCGGAATCCACACGCCCACGCACTTCCTCCGCCTGCACAAGGAGTCCCAGCCGGGACACGGAGTCCGCGAGCGCGCGCGCCGCAATCCGCTCCGGCGAACGTGGCCGGAAGCGAGGCCGATTGTCCGTACTCTCGCGCACGGCCAGCCACGCACTTGCCGCGATCGCCACGGCGGCCAGCGCCACCAGCGCGCGCTTGCTCACCTCCATCGGCTCCCCCTGACTGCCAGCAAGAGCACGGCGGTGGACCAGGCGAGGGTCAGGAGGACGTCCATGCCGCTGGGCGCTGGGCTCCCGGGGAGCGCCGCCGATACAGCATGGCTCCAACGGAAAAGCAGTGTGTCCACCGGGAGACCCGATGCGGCTGACAACCGGTGCTCGATCGTGGCGCCGCTGTCCGCGGTCAAACGCCCGAAGGCACCCGCCCCACCGGCCTCGAGCGCCAGGGTCACCAACAATTGACGTCCGGACCCGCCCACTGGCTGGAGGACGATCGTGGGAGTGAGGACGGCGTGGCACGCGTCGAGGGCCCGTGCATCGGCACAGCGATCGCGCAGCCATGCCGCACGACCGGTGACCGGCCAATCCATCCGCGCGGCGAGGCCGGGCCAGGCGTCCGGCGAGTACCACTCGGCGAGCGTGTCCGCGCCCAGCCGGAGCCCGAGCGAGTTCGCGCACGCCGACGCATCGCCGTCGAGACAGGCTCGATTCGATCGGGCGGGGATCCGTACCAGCTGGCTTCCGATGGTGACGAGGTCTTCTTCTGAGAGAAGCCCGGTCGGAAACCCTCCTCGCAACCAGGTGTCGATCCGGGAATCCTGCCGACGCCAGATGGCCTGGTGGAGCGGCCCCGCCAGCCCGCGCGCCAGTTCGCGCCGATCGAGCGAACGGGGAAGCACCGTTTCCGGACCCCCAAACTGCATCACCGGGAACGGGGCACCCTCGCTCGCTGCGGCGCCGAATCGGGCCACGATACTGTCCCACGCCTCGGCGGCCGCCGCCTCGACAACGGGCCGCAATGCCGCCGATGTCGCAATCCGAAGCCCCCCGACCCGGACCGTGTCTGTGGCGAAGTATTGAAACCGCACGCTGTCGGCTCGGGCGGCCACTTTGCGCAACGAGTCCAGCCTCGTCTCCATCCCACGGAGCATGGCGGCGGAGTCCTGCGCGCTGAGCACGACCGCCCAGAGCACCAGCACGACGATTGTCAGGACGAATCGCCTAGACATCGATCAGCATCCAGCGGGCGCGGAAGATCGAGAGCGGGCTGTAGGGCCCGAGGAGCGCCTCGACCACCGTTGCGATCGGGTTCCACTCCAACGAGAGCAGCTCGGCCGCCACGGTCACGATCACCAGGGCGCAGCAGACCGCCACGATCAGCCTCGCCATGCGGGGAGTGAGTCCGCTGAGCGCGAAGAGCACGGTGTACGCCGACAGGCCAGCCAAGCCGAAGCGGAGAGTCAAGGCGACCGGATAGGCATGCACGAGCGGAGGCAGCGTGATCCGCAGGGTAGCGATGAGCGATCCCACAAGCAGCGACGCGCCGATGGCGAGGAGCAGCGCCAGCCCCGCGAGATACCGGAGCCACAAGTAGCGGGACCGGGCCACGGGAAGCGTCAGTGCGTAGACATGCTTCGTCCGATGATCCGGCCACCACGCGCCCGCCGCCAGTGCCATTGCGGCCGCCAGGGCAATGACAGGGTACCCCGGGCTCCAGCGCGCCGCGGCGCCAAGCAGGTCCCATGCGGTCCACGGGTCGGTCGTCCACGTGCCACGGAGTGAGAGGAGTGGGACGGCCAATGCGATGCCGGCCAGCAGGATTACGGCGAGCCTGCTCTCCCGCCAGAAGCTCATCAGGACGGCTCGGAACATCAGACGATCCTCCCGTCCGGCGTGCGCGCCGTGCGCAACAGCTCCACGAACGCTTCTTCGAGATCGAGATCCACCACTTCACGCAGCGGGTGAGTGTCCGAGAACCAGGCCGACATGTCCGACCGCCAGCCGCGCACCGTCCACAATTCTCCGCCGACCCCCGCCGGCTCGCGGGCCAGCAGCGAGAACGGAGCGGAAGCGGCCTCCGCTCCCGCGCCGACCCGCAGCCGCTTCAGCCCCGACTTGAATTCCTGCATCGGCAACTCGGCCACCATCGTCCCCTGGTCGAGCACCCCGATCCAGTCGCAGAAGCGCTCCAGCTCGTGCACCAGGTGACTCGAGATGAGCACGCTCGCCCCCGTTTCGCTGACGTACTCCAGGATGGCGGAAAGCGCCTCGCGCCGGACCACGGGATCGAGCCCGTCGGTCGGCTCGTCCAGCACGAGGAGGTCGGGGCGCTGGGCCAGCGCCTGCAGGATCATCAGCTTGCCCATCTCCCCTTTCGACAACCGCGAAAGCACACGGTCGTGAGGCAATCCGAACCGCGCCGCAAGGCGGCCGGACGCCGCATGATCGAATCGAGCATGGAAGGCGGCGTGGAACCGGATTGATTCGGCCACGGTGAGGTCGGGATAGAGGTGCGGGCGCTCCGGCACGTACCCGACGCGCCGGAGGATGGACACCAGGTCGGCCGGCACCTCCTCGTCCAGCACGCGGATCGAGCCGCCCTCCGGACGCAGCAACCCGAGCAACAGCCGGACGGTCGTGGTCTTGCCTGCACCGTTGGGCCCGAGGAAGCCGTAGACCGCCCCACCCGGCACCGTCAGGTTCAGGTCGCGAAGCGCGAACCCCTCGACCCGGTACGACAGCCCGCGCACCTGGATGGCATCCGTCATGTACGAGTCTCCCGGAGTGCGTTGCGAAGGGCGGTCAGCAGATCCTCGCCGGACAGCCCAAGCCCGGCCGCGCGGGCCAGCATCTCGGCGGCCAGCCGGCTGCTCGCCGCCGCTTGCTCGTCGGCACGCCTGGCCCGGGAGATCTCCCGGACGTAGGTGCCGGACCCCTGTCGGAGCTCCACCAGCCCCGAAGCCTCGAGGTCCCGATAGGCCTGCACGACGGTGCCCGGATTCAGGCGGAGCCGGGCGGCCAGTTGCCGCACCGAGGGAAGGAGTTCCCCGGGTGCGAGGTCGCCGGCCGCGATGGCGGCCCGGAGCCGCTCCGCAAGCTGGGCATACAGAGGTGTGGGCAGCGCCGGATCGAGGTGCTCGAACATAGTCCTAGTGTGTTGGTGTTGCCATACACTAAATCACTGTGCTGATCTCGTCAAGGGGCGGTCGACAGGAGGACCCCCGCGGGCCACCTTCACGAGGTCTCCAAACCCCTTGCCCTCGAGCGGCATCTGACCTGCCAGTGAGCGACCCGATTCAGCGCGCCCGAGCGGGCGACCCGGACGCCTTTCGCATCCTGTACGAGGGGCACGTGGGGCGCATCTACGCCCTCTGCCTCAGGCTTGCCGGCGACGCGGCCCGGGCGGAAGAACTGGTGCAGGACACCTTCGTCCGCGCATGGGAAAAGCTCCCCGGCTTCCGGGGGGACAGCGCCTTCGGCACCTGGCTCTTCCGGATCGCCGTCAACGTGGCGCTCGCCGAACGCCGGTCCGCTGGGCGCCGGGAGGCCAGGACCTGCCTGATACCGGACCTGGAATCGTTGCCTGGGGCAGGCCGCACGCCGGACCCCGGCGACCGGATGGACCTGGAGCAGGCCATTGCCGGCCTGCCACCCGGGGCCCGAGCGGTGTTCCTGCTCTATGACGTCGAGGGGTACCAGCACTCCGAAATCGCCGAGATGACCGGGATCGCGGAAGGCACCTCGAAAACCCAACTCTTTCGCGCCCGCCG
>DAOMFQ010000229.1:0-3948 GCA_035429905.1 Gemmatimonadales bacterium | reverse complement strand
CCACGCCGGCTCCGACCCGGCCGCCGAGGCCGACGCCCTCACGGTGGTCCGGGCAATGGGCAAGGAGCCGATCGTCGTCCAGGACTCGCCGGGGTTCGCGTCCAGCCGGCTGGGCATTGCACTGGGGCTGGAGGCGATGCGGATGCTGGAGGAGGGCGTCGCGAGCGCAGCCGACATCGACCGCGCCATGGAACTGGGGTACAACCACCCGATGGGCCCGCTCAAGCTGACCGACCTGGTCGGCCTCGACGTGCGGCTCCGCATTGCCGATTACCTGCACCAGGCCCTCGGCGGCGAACGGTTCGCCGCCCCCGACATCCTCCGCCGCCTCGTGGCCGAGGGGAAGCTGGGCAAGAAGAGCGGCCACGGCTTCTACGACTGGTCCACACCATGAGCGCCTCGAACAACGTCCTCTCGGAACTCCACGGCCGGGTGGCCCTGGTGACCATCAACCGCCCCGACAAGCGCAACGCGCTCGACGGCCCCACCCGCGCGCGGCTCCTCGACATCCTGGATGAACTCCAGGCCAACCCGGAGGTGCGGGTGGTGGTGCTCACCGGTGCCGGCGACAAGGCGTTCATCGCCGGCGCCGACATCTCGGAGTTCGAGGGGCGGAGCCCGATGGACCAGTTCCGGGTCATGTCGGGCCGGACCGTCTTCGATGCGGTGGAGGCGTTCCCCAAGCCGGTCATCGCCGCGCTCAACGGCTTCACGCTGGGCGGAGGCTGCGAGCTCGCGATGGCCTGCGACATCCGCCTCGCCGCCGACAGCGCCAAGCTCGGGCAGCCCGAAGTGAACCTCGGCATCATCCCAGGCGGCGGCGGCACCCAGCGGCTGCCGCGGCTGGTGGGGACCGGCGCCGCGTACAAGCTGCTCTACACCGGCGACCTCATCGGCGCCGACGAGGCCCTCCGCATCGGCCTGGTGGACGAGGTGGTGCCCGCGGCCGGCCTCCGGGCCCGCGCGTTGGCGCTGGCGGAGAGCATCGCGCAGAAGAGCCCCGTGGCGCTCCAGCTCATCAAGGAGGCGGTGCGGGCCTCCCTCCGCGTGCCGCTCGACGAGGGGCTGCGGCAGGAGACCACGCTCTTCGGGCTGGCGTTCTCGAGCGAGGACAAGGCCGAGGGTGTCGCCGCTTTTCTCGGCAAGCGTCCACCAGAATTCAAGGGACGATAATCCCTGAACCTTCGCGCTCTTCGCGCCTTTGCGGTGAACAGCTGTTACCGCGAAGACACGAAGGAACGCAAAGGTATTCGGAGGGAGTGCTGAGCAGTGACTGATTTGAACTACCCTGTGTCCGACATGCACATCCACATCCAGCCGTGGCGGCAGCTGAAGCCCGCCGTGGCGGATGTCATGCGGGTCGGGAAGGAGGCCCACTGGGAGCGGCTGATCGCCCTGATGGACGACCCGAAGGCGCTGCTCGAGGTGATGGATGCGTCCGGGGTGTGGCGGGTGGCGCTGATCAACTACCCCAGCCCCGACCTCATGGGGTTCGACGACTCCACGAACGACTTCGCGGCCCGCTACGCGGAGGCCTCACCGGAGCGGATCCTCCCCTTCGGCGGCGTGCACGCCCGCTTCACGAAGGATCCCGAGGGCGACGTGGACCGGCTGATCAGTCTCGGCATCCGGTGCCTCAAGATCCACCCGCCGCACCAGTGCTACCCGGCGAACGCCTACACCGAGGGGCTCGAGGCGCTGGGCCGGATCTACCGGCGGTGCGAGGAGCGCGGCCTGCCGGTGCTGGTCCACACCGGCACGAGCATCTTCCCGGGCGCTCGCTCCAAGTGGGGCAACCCGATGGAGCTGGACGACGTGGCGATCGACTTTCCGAAGCTCACCATCGTCATGGCCCACGGCGGCCGCCCGCTCTGGATGGAGGAGGCGTTCTTCATCCTGCGCCGGCACCCGAACGTCCACCTTGAGTTATCCGGCATCCCCCCGGCGAAGCTGCTGGAGTATTTTCCCCGCCTGACCGACATCGCGCACAAGACCATCTGGGGCACCGACTGGCCGAGCCCCGGGGTGCACGACCTCCGGAAAAACCTCGACGCCTTCCGCGCGCTCCCGCTCTCGCCGGACGTCCAGCGCGCCATCCTGTCGGACACCAGCCTCCGGCTCTTCCCGACCCTCGTCCCCTGATTCCCAGCAGGAGCCCGTCGTGATGCGTCCCCTCTTCGCACTCGCCGTCACCCTGGCCCTCGCCGCCGCGCCGACGGCCGCGCAGCAGCCGGGGCTTCCCATCGACGCCTCCAGGCTCACGCCACACCGGGACAGCCTCGCCGTGTTCGTGGGCGGCCAGCCCCGGGGCGCCAGCGTCCTCCAGCTCCAGAAGCGGGGCGACACCCTGGTGGTTACCGAGCTCACCTCCATCGGGACGGTGATGCGGCAGGAAACGACCGTGCGCCTCGACGCGGCAGGACGGGTACAGCAGGTGCACCAGACCGGCGTCATCCGCGACGCGCAGGCCAGCATCGACATCCGGTACATCGCGGGCCACGTGACGGGGCAGGTGCAGGCGGTCACTGCGGAAGGCCCGAAGCAGGTGGCCGTGGACACGGTCGTGCCCCCCGGGACGGTGGACGACAACGCGCTGCAGGCGCTGCTCCCGTCCCTGCCCTGGGCGGAGGGGGCGTCGTGGACCTTCCCGATGTTCAGTGCGGGGTCGGGCACGCTGTCGGAGATGCAGCTGACGGTGATGGCCGTGGAGACGGTGATGGTGCCGGCGGGGGCGTTCGAGGCCTACCGCGTGAACCTCACGGGAGGCGCCACCGAGGTGACCTTCCTGATCATGAAGAAGGCGCCCCACACCGTGCTCAAGGTCGAGACGGTGGGGGCGCCGATCAAGTTCGAGTACGTGTCGGGCTCGACGCCCTGACGGTCAGGCCTGCGGGCCTGCCGGGGCCGGCTCTTCGTCGGCCTCGGCGTCTGCGGCCGGCTCGTCGCTGACGGTGGTGACCGAGACGACCTGGGCCTTCTGGGTGGCGATCTGGGTCTCGAGGGTTTCGATCTGGGTCTCGAGCGCCCCGATGCGGAGCACAAGGGCGTCGACACGCCGCTGGTCGGCCTCGACGCCCTTTTCACGGTGGTAGGCGATCATGCCGAGGTCGCGCGCGGCGCTATCGCGGCGGCGCTTGACCCGGAGCAACTCGATCTGGAGCCGGCCCTCGTCGATGGCGGCACTGGCGCGGCGGCCGAAGTTCTCGAGCTCGGTGTTGAGCTTGGAAAAGATGGACATCCTTCTCTCCGTGGTGAGGATCAGCGCACCTGACGGACGGGGAGGCCGGAATGTTTCATTTCGAACCCTTCCGGTCGGCTGCCGGAAAACATAAAGGGGATGCGGCCGAGGCCGCATCCCCTTCTTCACTGCTCACCGGCGGCGTCAGGCCGTGGCGGACACGGGGTAGACCGAGACCTTCTTCCGGTTCTTGTCCCGGTACTCGAACTTGACCACCCCGTCGACCATCGCGAAGAGGGTGTCATCCGTACCCTGCCCGACGTTCTTGCCGGCATGGATCCGGGTGCCCCGCTGACGGACCAGGATGTTGCCCGCGGCCACCTGCTCGCCCCCGAACTTCTTGATGCCGAGGTACTGGGGATTGCTGTTGCGGCCGTTGCGGCTGGAGCCTACGCCCTTCTTATGAGCCATATAGCCTCACCCTACCTTGACGTCGGTGATGCGGACCTCGGTGAACTTCTGCCGATGCCCCGTCTTGCGACGATAGCCCTTCCGCCGCTTGAACTTGAACACGTAGATCTTGGGCTCCTGGCCGTCGCCGACGACCTCAGCCGTGACCTTGGCTCCCTTGACCAGGGGGCTGCCGGCCTTGACCGTGGTGCCGTCGGACGAGAGGAGCACCTCATCGAAGGTGACTTTGGTGCCGGGCTCGGCATCCATGAGGGGAAGGCGCACGACCTTGCCCTTCTCCGCACGGAACTGCTTGCCCA
>DAOMFQ010000228.1:0-3950 GCA_035429905.1 Gemmatimonadales bacterium | reverse complement strand
GGGCAGCAGCGAGACGACCGCGACCGGGACCGAGTCGGGGAGGAGGACTACTCGGACGGCGCTGGTCGTGAAGCGCTGGGTCGGGTCCAGAGGCTGGGTGAAGGTGAGGGTCGCCGAGAGCGAATCGGTCACGTCGGCCTTGGAGAGCCGCGGCCCGACCGTGTCGTGCGGAAAGAGCCAGAGCTCGGGGACCGCGGCGCTGTCGCGTGGCTGGTGGACCGAATCCCACGGCTCCCGACCATCGAGCCTGAAATTGTGGTTCTGGTCCATGGCGCCAAGGACAAGGTAGTCCCCACTCGGCAGGGGCCCGAAGTCGAATCGCCCGCCAGTATCCGTCACCATGCGATACCGGAGGCTGTCCGGCAGGAGCAGGGCGATCACGAGGGCGCCCCGGGCGGGGCGCGCCGTGGTCCAGTCCCAGATCCGGCCGGTGAGATGCAGGGTGGGGATCGGCGCCCCGGTGGTGAAGGTGACGATCGTATTGCTGTCGCTCGCGTTCCGCCGGATGTCCATCACGCCGGGGAGCAGCTGGACGCGGTACACCCGGTTGGGCTGCCACCCTTCGGCGGGCCGGACCGTAACGCGGCTCCGCTTCCACCGCACCTTGGGCACCCGGTCGGTCGGCGAGAGGATGATCAGCCTTTCCAGGTCGCCGGTGCCCAGTCCCATGTTGGGGCTCCCGCCCTCGGACACCGTCTCATTGAACACGAACTCGACGTCGCCCGAGAAGTCAGGCAGCACGGCGAGCGACTCGGGAATCGTGGCCACGAGGCCGGGGGGAAGGAGGTCCTTC
Source organism: Gemmatimonadales bacterium (assembly GCA_035429905.1). GTDB lineage: Bacteria > Gemmatimonadota > Gemmatimonadetes > Gemmatimonadales > GWC2-71-9 > SPDF01. The sequence goes on along the minus strand of DAOMFQ010000228.1, from coordinate 3,157 downwards.
GGGCCACCGGGCGGCGGCTCGATCTTGGCGCAGGCGACCACGGCGAGGGCGCCGAGGCTCGCGAGGGCGGCGAGGCGTCCTCGCCTCACGCGCAACCCAGTTGCCGTCGCTTCTCGGCGAGTGCGTCGGCCTGCACTTCCCAGGCGGCCAGCTTCTGCCGCTCTCCCTCGACCACCGTGGCCGGGGCGCGGGAGACGAAGTTGGCGTTGTCGAGCTTGCGCCGTTGCCCCTCCACAAGCGACTGGAGGCGAGTCACGTCCGCGCCCAGCCGAGCGCACTCGCGCTCCAGGTCTAGCGCGTCGCCCAGCGGGACAAAGACCGCCCGGCCGTCCGACAAGACCGCGTGGCCGCCAGGCTCGGAGGGGGCGTCGCCGTAGTGCACGGCGCTGATCTTGGCGAGGCGCTGCACGGTACCCAGTTCCGCCGCGAGCGCCGGGTGGGGCGCGGATACCCAGAGGCGGACGGGGTGGCCTGGTTGCACACCGTACTCCGCGCGGATCTGGCGCACCGCGCCGATCAGCTCCTGCACCAGGCCGAAGTCGCGGAGCGCCTCGTCGTCGGTCGCGCGATCGTCGGGGCGGGGCCAGCGCGCCACGCTGATGGAGTCTCCCTCCGCGCGGCCCGGCAACCGCTTCCAGAGCGTCTCGGTGATGAACGGCATGACCGGATGGAGGAGCCGCAGCGCCACGTCGAACGTTTGGGCGAGCACGGCGCGCGCCACGTCGCCGCCGGGCTGGTCTCCGTAGAGCCTTGGCTTGACCTGCTCGATGTACCAGTCGGCCAGGTCGCTCCAGAGGAAGTGATAGGCGGCCGCCGCCGCCTCGTTGAGGCGGAAGCGCTCGTAGGCCTCGGTGGCGGTCCGCACCGTGGCGTCGCACCGGGCGATGATCCAGCGGTCGGCCAGGGACAGTTCGTTGCGGTGCACGACGTTGCGGTGCGCCCCGGCCAGCGGCCGGGTCGGTCCCTCGAGTGACCCGAGAATGAACCGGCCCGCGTTCCAGAGCTTGTTGGCGAAGTTGCGGCCGGCCGCGAACGACACCTCCAAATCCGCCGGGTCGAGGATCAGGTCGGTCCCCACCGCCATGCCCGAGATCACCGTATGGCGAAGCGCGTCAGCGCCGTAGCGCTCGATCACCTCGAGCGGGTCGATGCCGTTGCCGAGGGACTTCGACATCTTGCGGTGCTGGGTATCGCGCACCGTGCCGTGGAGGTAGACAGTGCGGAACGGCACCTCGCCCTGGAACTGGAGCCCCGCCATGACCATCCGCGACACCCAGAAGAAGAGGATCTCGGGCGCGGTGACGAGGGTGTGCCCGGGGTAGAAGCGCTCGAGGTCGGGGGTGTCCGCCGGCCAGCCCAGACTGGAGAACGGCACCAGCCAGGAGGAGAACCAGGTGTCGAGCACGTCCTCGTCCTGCCGGACCGGGCCGCCGCACTCGAGGCAGGCCGCCAGGTCGGTGCGCGACACGCTGGTATGCCCGCAGCCCTTCGCCTCGCAATACCAGACCGGAATCCGGTGGCCCCACCAGAGCTGCCGGGAAATGCACCAGTCCCGGATGTTCTCCATCCACTGCGCGTACTCCGCCCCGCGCCGTTCGGGGATGAAGCGCAGCGCTCCCGTGCGGTAGGCGTCGAGCGCCGGCGCCGCGAGCGGCGCCATCTTCACGAACCACTGCTCCGAGAGCCGGGGCTCCACCACCGTGCCGCAGCGGTAGCAGTGCGCCACGGCGTGGCGATGGGGCTCCACCTTGGCAAGCAACCCGAGGGCCTCGAACTCGCGGACCACCTGCTTGCGCGCCGCCTCGCGCGTGAGGCCGCGAAACCGCTCGGGGGCCTGCTCGTTGATGTGAGCGTCCGGGGTGAGGATGTCGATGCTCGGCAGCGCATGCCGCCGGCCGATCTCGAAGTCGAGCGGATCGTGCGCCGGGGTCACCTTGACCGCGCCGGTGCCGAACGCCGGGTCGATCCCCTCGTCTGCCACGATGGGGATGTCGCGGTCCACGAGGGGCAGCCGCACGGTGGTGCCGACGAGGCCGGCGTACCGGGTGTCGCCGGGGTGCACTGCCACCGCCGTGTCGCCCAGCATCGTCTCGGGACGGGTGGTGGCGACCGTGAGGTGCCCGCCCCCGGCCAGGGGATAGTTCAGGTGCCAGAGATGGCCATCCACCTCCTCCTTCTCGGCCTCCTCGTTGGAGAGCGCGGTCAGGCAGCGGGGGCACCAGTTGATGATGTAGTTCCCGCGGTACACCAGGCCCTTCTCGTACAGCCGCACGAACACCTCGCGCACCGCCTGCGAGAGGCCCTCGTCGAGGGTGAAATAGGTCCGGCCCCAGTCGCAGCTCGCGCCGATGGCCTTGAGCTGGTCGAGGATCGTCGCGCCGGTTTCCTCCACGTGCTTCCAGACCAGCGCCACGAACGCCTCGCGCCCGAGGTCGAACCGGGTCTTCCCCTCGGCCGCCAGCGCCCGCTCCACCACGTTCTGCGTGGCGATGCCGGCGTGGTCGGTGCCTGGCAGCCAAAGCACCTCGCGGCCGCGCATCCGCTCGAACCGGATGACGGCGTCCTGGATGGTGTTGTTGAGCCCGTGGCCCATGTGCAGCTGCGCCGTCACGTTGGGCGGCGGCATCATGATGACGTAGGGCTGGCCGCCGGGGCGGGGCGCGAAGAGGTCCTGCGCGGACCACCAGCGATACAGTTCCCGTTCGATCAGGCCGGGCTGGTACTGGGGAGCCAGGTCGGTGCTCATGCGGAGCGACCGGCGAGCGACAGGCCGGGAGGGGTGGAGAGGTCGTCCTCCCCGCGCACGAGGATGCTGTTGATGAGCCCGTCGAGGCCGGGCACCTGGTTCGCGACGCGAAAGGCGCGGGCGCGCGCCGGGCGGTCGGGCACCCATCCCATCAGCTCCACGGTACCGCGGCTCACCGCGAGGGCGTCCAGCTCGTACGGCGCAAGGGTGGGGTCGGCGGCGAGCGCCAGGCGGACCGACTCGGCCAGCGCCACCGGTGAGGCACCGCCCCGGCCCCGGGCCGCGCGGAATTCGTCCGCCAGCCGGCCGCGCGTGACCCGCCCGAGCCAACCGGCGGCCCACAGGCCGCCCACCACTCCGGCCCCGAACCCGACCACCGACCAGCCCAGGATTTCGCCCCGGCTCAGACGC
>DAOMFQ010000227.1:0-3959 GCA_035429905.1 Gemmatimonadales bacterium | reverse complement strand
CGGGGCGGCTCTGCCGTGATCTGCACCTTCAGGAACCGCTCGGTGAAGGTGGCCTGGATGTCGCGCATGAGGTCCTCGAACATCTCGAAGGCCTCGCGCTTGTACTCCACCAGCGGGTCCTTCTGGCCGTATGCGCGATACTGGATGGCGTTCCGGAGCTGGTCCAGGTCGTACAGGTGATCCTTCCACTTCTCGTCCAGGACCGCCTGCATCACCTGCGAGAGGATCTGGCCGTCCACATCAGGGAGGTTGATCTTCCGTCCGAACTCGCGCAGGTACTCCACCTTCCGGTGGAACGCCGCCTCGCCCTCCGCCTGCGCCGCGGCGACGATCGTGTCGAGCGACATCGTGGCGTTCGAGGCGGTGATCGCCTCGGGCGATACCATGTACTGGAGCGCCAGCGAGGAGCGGAGGCCTTCCCGGTCGAATTCCTCGGGACGGTCGGCGTCGCTGAGGTACTCGCGGACGCTGCGCGACAGGGCGGATTCGATCATCCGCCGGCCCTCGGCTTTCAGCTCCTCCCCCTTCTCGAGGGCGAACAGCCGCAGCGAATAGATGACCTCGCGCTGCTGGTTCATCACGTCATCGTACTCGAGCAGCCGCTTGCGGGTCTGGAAGTTCTGCAGCTCCACCCGCTTCTGGGCCTGCTCGATGGCGCGGGTGATCAGCGCCCCCGTGATGACCTCTCCCTCCTCGGAGCCGCTGCGGTCCATCCACGCCGCGATCCGGTCCGAGCCGAACATCCGCATCAGGTCGTCTTCGAGCGACAGGAAGAAGACCGACTGTCCCGGGTCGCCCTGGCGGCCGGAGCGGCCGCGCAGCTGCCGGTCGATGCGCCGCGACTCGTGGCGCTCGGTGCCCACGATCTGCAGGCCGGCTTCCTCGGTCGTGAGGTCGAGGTCCTGGCCCAGCTTGATGTCGGTGCCGCGGCCGGCCATGTTGGTCGCGATCGTGATGGCGCCCTTTTGGCCCGCCCCCGCCACGATCTCGGCCTCGCGCTGGTGGTACTTGGCGTTGAGAACCTCGTGCTTCAGCCCGCGCCGCTTGAGCATCTTGCTGAGGGTCTCCGACACCTCCACGGTGACCGTGCCGATCAGCACCGGCAGGCCGAGGGCATGCAGCCGCTCGACCTCGTCGGCGATGGCGTTGTACTTCTCCCGCCGGCTCTTGTAGATAAGGTCGGGCTTGTCGGTCCGCCGGATGGGCCGGTTGGTCGGGATGACGATGACATCGAGCCCGTAGATCGTGTAGAACTCGGTCTCTTCGGTCTCCGCGGTGCCCGTCATGCCGGAGAGCTTGTCGTACATCCGGAAGTAGTTCTGGATGGTGATGGTGGCCAGGGTCTGGGTTTCGCCCTTGACCTGCACCCCTTCCTTGGCCTCCACCGCCTGGTGCAGGCCATCGGCCCAGCGGCGCCCGTGCATCGTGCGGCCGGTGAACTCGTCCACGATCAGCACCTGGCCCTCGACCACCAGGTAGTCCACGTCGCGTTCGTAGAGCGCGTGCGCCTGCAGCAGCTTGTGGATGCCGTGGAGCTTCTCGCTCTTGACCGCGTACTCGGCCTCGATCTGGCGGCGCGCCTCGACCCGCTGCTCGGGGCTGAGCGCGGCGTCCTTTTCCACGTCGTGGATGGCCTGCGAAATGTCGGGGACCAGGAAGAGGCCCGGATCATTGGGCGACATCGCCTCGGCGCCCCGGTCGGTCAGGTGGACCGAATGGCCCTTCTCGTCCATCACGAAGTAGAGCACGTCCTCGACGTCGCGCATCTGCTGCTGCCGGGTCGGGAGCTTCCGGTCGGCGATCGCGTCGAGCTGGGTGCGCTGGAGGAGCGCCTTGACGCCCTGCTCGTTCAGCAGCTTGAGGAGCCGCTTGTTCTTCGGCATGCCGAGGTGCGACTGGTAGAGCTTGACGCCCGCTTCGGCCTGCGACTTCGGATCCTTGAGCAGTTCCTCGGCCTCGCCCAGCAGCTGGTTGACGACGGCCGTCTGCTTCCGCACCAGCTCGGCCACTGGCCGGTTGTGCTGGGCATAGGTGTCGTCCTCGGCGTTGCCCACCGCGCCGGAGATGATGAGCGGCGTGCGGGCCTCGTCGATGAGGATCGAGTCCACCTCGTCGATGATGGCGTAGGCGTGATGGCGCTGGACCCGCTGCTCCAGGCCGAACACCATGTTGTCGCGCAGGTAGTCGAAGCCGAACTCGTTGTTCGTGCCGTAGGTGATGTCGGCCGCGTACGCGGCCTTCCGCTCCGGCGAGCTCGGTTCCGTGTCGTCCAGCACCGCCACCGTGAGGCCGAGCCAGCCGTAGAGGTGCCCCATCCACTGGCTGTCGCGGCGGGCCAGGTAATTGTTGACCGTGACGAGGTGCACCCCGCGCCCGGCCAGCGCATTCAGGTAGAGCGGCAGCGTGGCGACGAGGGTCTTGCCCTCGCCGGTGGCCATTTCGGCAATCTTGCCCTGGTGCAGGACGATGCCGCCGATGAGCTGCACGTCGTAGTGCACCATGTCCCAGGTGAGCTCGCGCCCGGTGACTTGCACCGTCGTGCCCTGCAGGCGGCGCGCCGCCTCGCGGACCGTGGCAAACGCCTCCGGCAGGAGGGCGTCGAGTTCGGTGGCCAACGCCTTCCTGTAGTTGGCCTCGAGTTCGTGGAACCGGGTCTCGAGCCGGTCGCGTTCGTGCGGGTCCTCGCAGTGATGCTTCGCGTCGCGGACCTGGTCGAGTTCCGCCTGCGCCGGCCCGAGGCGCTCCGCGAGGATGCCCCGGAAGCGCGCGGTCTGCGCGCGGATCGCCTCGTCCGGCAGGGAGGCCAGCCGCGCCTCCTCGCGCTTGATGGTCTCGACCAGCGGGCGGATCTTCTTCATTTCGCGGTCGTACTGCGTGCCGAAGACCGCCTTCACCAATTGCTTGATCATCCGTGTCCGTTCCTGTACAGCCCGTGGGTCGCGATGTACTCGGCGACCGCGTCCGGGACGAGATATCTGATCGAGCGTCCGGCGGCCACGCGGCCCCGGATGGCCGTCGAGGAGATCTCGACGGCGGGCGCCTCCACCACCTGGTGGAGCAGCGCGTGCGAAGGACGCGGCGCGCCCGGCCGCGCGAAGGCGACCAGGCGCGCCAGCCCCGGCAGGGCGGCGGCCTCGTGCCACTGGTCGAGATCGGCCGCCGCATCCGCCCCCAACAACACCACGAACTCCCGGCCCGGTTCCCGGGCCCGGAGGGCGCGCAGGGTGTCCACCGTGTAGGAAACCCCCGGCCGGTCCGCCTCGAGCCGCTCCAGGGCCAGCCTCGGCTCGTCGCCAACCGCGGCCGCCACCATGGCCACCCGGTGCGCGGCGCCCGCCGCATGCCGCCCGCGCTTCAGCGGTTGTTCGCCGGTCGGCATGAAGCGCAGTTCCTCGAGGCCGAGCGCCTCGGCCACCGCCCGGCCCACGATCAGGTGCCCCACGTGGATCGGGTCGAACGACCCGCCAAGCAGCCCGACCATGGCGTCAGCCGCCGGCTGCCGGGCAGAGTTTGTCGAGATCTTTCGTGTCGGGATGGAACTGCCGCAGTGCCCCGCACATCTCCGACGCGTCCTCCTGGTACCCGAGCGCCCGGTACGTCGTGACCAGCTGGACCAGTGCCAGCTGCGCCGACGGCGTGTTCGGGTACGTGGCCACTAGGCCCTTCATGTAGAGGATGGCCGAGTCGTAGGCCTTCATCCGCAGGTAGTACCGCGCCGTCTCCCATTCCTTGTACGCGAACTTGTTCGACAGGTCCTGCAGCATGGCCCGCGCCTTGGCCGCCGGCTGCGAATCGGGATATCGATTCAGGAGCTCGGTGTAGGTGGCCACGGCCGACCGTCCATAGGTCGGATCGAGCTGGGGCTTCCGCCACAGATCGGCGTAGGCATCGCCGGCGCGGTAGAGGGCGTCGGGTGCGAGGGGATTGTTGGGGTAGTCGTCGGACACCTTGCGGAACTC